>CAKZLS010000203.1 GCA_937127205.1 uncultured Rhodospirillales bacterium | reverse complement strand
GTCTTAAAAACCTAAAACGTACTCGAAACGGATACACAAACGACAAACACCAATAACCTCAAGCGCCGCCGCCTACGCATCCCTTCCATCTACCAACAATGTCAAAGAGCATGAGCCGTGACCGAACGTTTGCTCGGACAAGACCCTAAACCAGTTTTCATGGCTAAATTCGCTCCGACAGAGAATCGCCCGCCGTCACGATTTCGTAACCTACCACCTAAAACTCCGTAACACAAGGGCCGGAGAACAGAAGGTGGGCGTCAATTTAAAAATGCAAATCGGGTAGGACCCGACACGGCAAATTTCGATGATGCACTTCGTACAGATAAAGGGCGGGAGCGGGCATTGCAAGTCGTCGAGCTCGCCGGATCGACATAAAGTTAAAGCAAAATCGCTCTGTCGGACGGCGGCAATATGTTCTACATGCGTGGTGCATGGCTCCACCGCTTCTTTTCCTGCGAGACATCTATTTGACCTTTGGTGGCACGCCGCTGCTGGAGGGCGCGGACCTATCCCTTTCCGAAGGGGGGCGGCTGTGTCTGGTTGGCCGCAACGGATCAGGTAAGTCGACGCTGCTCAAGATTGCCGCCGGCCTAATGGAGGCGGATGGCGGCGAACGGTTCGTTCAACCGGGCGCGACGGTCCGGTACCTTTCCCAGGAACCCGATCTTTCCGGTTATGCCACCACCCGCCAATACGTCGAGGCGGGACTGGGACCGGGCGACGACCCCCATCGGGCACATTACCTGTTGGCGCAATTGGGGCTCAGTGGCGAAGAGAACCCGGATCGGCTGTCCGGCGGCGAGGCGAGGCGAAGCGCGCTTGCCCGGGCGATGGCGCCGGAACCCGATATCCTGCTGCTGGACGAGCCCACCAACCACCTTGACCTGCCGGCGATCGAATGGCTCGAAAAGACGCTCGGAGGCACCGGCTCGGCGCTCGTTATCATCAGCCACGACCGTCGGTTTTTGGAAACCCTCTCGCGCGCTACCGTTTGGCTCGATGGCGGTGTCACCCGGCGGCTCGAGCGGGGATTTGATCACTTCGAGGATTGGCGTGACGGGGTTGTCGAACAGGCGGAACTGGAGCGTCACAAACTCAATCGTAAGATCGTCCGGGAAATCAACTGGCTTCACTACGGCGGCGTCACCGCTCGCCGCCGTCGAAATCAGGGACGCCTTCGCGCGCTCACCGCGCTCCGCCAGCAAAGGCGCGAGCAACGCCGCGGTCCGGGACAGGTCAAAATGACCGTTACCGAAGGCGAGGTTTCGGGCAAGCTGGTGGCCGAAGCCAAGGGCCTTACCAAGGCGTATGGGAACCTGACCGTCGTCGATAATCTGTCGCTGCGAATCCAACGTGGCGACACGCTTGGGATCGTCGGTCCCAACGGTGCGGGAAAGACTACACTCGTCAACCTTTTGACCGGCGCCCTGCAACCCGACGCTGGAAGCATTCGTCACGGCGCCAATCTGCAGATGGTCTCGCTCGATCAGCGGCGCGATAGCCTCGAGCCCGAATTGACACTGAGCGAAGCCCTTACCGGCGGACGCGGCGACATGGTGTTCGTTGCCGGCAAGCCCAAGCACTTGATCGCGTACATGAAGGATTTCCTGTTCGTGCCCGAGCAGGCCGGCACGCCCATCGGCGCGCTCTCGGGCGGTGAACGCGGTCGCTTGATGGTCGCTCGCGCGCTGGCCCAACCGTCCAACCTTCTGGTGCTGGACGAGCCCACCAACGATCTCGATTTGGAAACCTTGGACCTATTCCAGGAGATGCTGGATGACTACGCCGGCACCGTCCTTCTTGTGAGTCATGATCGCGACTTTCTCGATCGCGTGGTAACCTCGGTGCTGGCTTTCGAGGGCTCCGGACGCTGGGTCGAGTATGCCGGCGGATATAGTGACATGCTCACCCAGCGCCGCGGTGCCGCGCAGAAAGCGGCGGATTCCGGGGCGAAACCGCGGAACCGGAAGCGGGGCGTCTCGCCAGAGCGTTCCACTGACGCTTTCTCCAGCAACCCAAAACGCAAGATGTCCTTCAAGGACATGCACGCTCACAAGACCCTTCTGGCCCGGATAGAAGCGCTCGAGGCCGAAGCGGAACGGCTGCAAGCCATGCTCGCCGACCCCGGCTATTACGCCCGCGACCCCGAGGCATTTTCCAAAACCGCGGCCGTCTTGGAGGCGATCAGCGCCGAACGCGGAGCGGCCGAGGACCAGTGGTTGCAGCTCGAGCTGCTTCGGGACGAGTTGGAAAGCGGACAGTGACCACCGTTACCCGCTTCGCACCCAGTCCGACCGGTGACCTGCACCTCGGTCACGCCTATGCCGCATGGTATGCCCAAGACGTGGCGAACCGCGGCGGGGGCCGGTTCCTGGTTCGCGTGGAGGATATCGACGCCACCCGGTGCCGGACGGCGTTCATTGATCGCAACCTGGACGATTTACGGTGGCTCGGGTTGACCTGGAAAGAGCCGGTCTTACGGCAATCGGAGCGCATGGATCTTTACCGCGATGCCCTGGGGCGGTTGGATGATCTGGGTATCACCTACCCCTGCTTTTGTACACGGGCGGAAATTCGTTCGGAGGTCGAGGCGGCGGCCGGCGCGCCGCACGTCATGGCGCCCGACGGCGGCTTTCTCTATCCCGGAACATGCCGCGCCCGGAACGCGGCGGAACGCCGAATCTTAGTGGCCTCCGGCCGGCCCTATGCCGTTCGCCTGGATATGGGCCGCGTGATCCAGCGGACCGGCGGGTTGGGCTGGACAGATCGAATGCGCGGACCACAGAGTGCTTCGCCGGAGCGGTTCGGAGACGTCGTGATCGCGCGTAAGGAAGTAGAGACAAGCTATCATCTGGCGGTGGTCGTTGACGATGCGGCGCAGGGTATAACCGAGGTTACGCGGGGCACGGACCTATTCGACGCGACCCATGTTCATCGCGCTCTCTATGCGTTGCTCGATCTGCCCGTACCGATCTGGCATCACCACAATCTATGTCACGACGAAGACGGTTCACGGCTTTCCAAGCGCCAGGGCGACGAGACGATTGCCTCGCTGCGGGAGCGTGGTCATCCGAAGGAAGAAGTTTTGGCGATGGCAGCGGCCGCCGCACTGCGGCCGGAGCGGCAATCCGACGCCGATGAGAAGATACCTCGAAATGATTGAATTGCTTTAGATGGGAACACAGGCTGTCGTCTTCGACGCGCAATGGATGAAGACCGGCGCGCCCATCTGCGACCGAGTGTTCCCAGCGGTTGAAATAACGCAGTTCGCGCGGAACCAATCGGCCTAATCCATGACTGGGATCTCCTCGCTGTTATGACACAGGGAAATTCGGCAATGCATAGATCGAGACAGACGAAGATTGTTGCCACCATTGGCCCCAGCAGCACCAGCGAAGAGCAACTGGCCGAACTCTTTCATGCGGGAGCGGACGTCTTCCGGTTCAACTTTAGCCACGGAACCCACGTCGAACATGCGGAGCGGTTGAAGGTCGTTCGGTCCATCGAAGCCAGGGTCGGCCGGCCCATCGGGGTTTTCGCCGATTTGCAGGGTCCCAAGCTCCGGGTCGGAGAGTTCGCGGAGGGAAAGGCGCACTTGAAAGCAGGTGATCGTTTCAGGCTGGACCTGTTCGACGAGCCCGGCAATGGCGAGCGAGCGCCTTTGCACCATCCTGAGATTTTCGCGGCGCTAGAGCCAGGCACAGCATTGTTGTTGGATGACGGCAAGCTCAAACTTGAGGTTATAAAATGTTGTCCAGAGTTTGCGGATACCAAAGTTATCGTCGGAGGGACCCTGTCCAATCATAAGGGGGTTAACCTTCCCGGCGTGGTGCTCGATGTTTCGCCGCTCACCGAAAAAGACCGCCATGACCTGGAGTTCGCGTTGAGCATTGGTTTCGATGCGATCGCTCTATCCTTCGTTCAGCGGCCGGAAGACGTGGAGGAGGCGAGGGGGCTTATCGCCGGGCGTGCCCGGTTGATTGCCAAGCTCGAGCGGCCGTCGGCGGTGGAGCAGCTCAATGATATTGTACATGTGACCGATGCCGTAATGGTGGCGCGCGGCGATCTCGGCGTTGAGCTGCCGCCGGAGACCGTTCCGGCCATCCAGAAACGCATCATTCGTGCAAGCCGCCAAGCGGGGCGGCCGGTGGTCGTGGCAACGCAAATGCTCGATTCCATGATCTCGTCGCTCATGCCGACCCGTGCCGAGGCGTCGGACGTCGCCACCGCCGTTTATGACGGCGCCGACGCCGTCATGTTGTCCGCGGAAACCGCGGTCGGCGATCACCCGGCACGGGTTGCCGGCATGATGGACCGGATCATCCATCACACCGAGGGCGATCCCCTTTATCGGGATACCCTGAATGCCGGAAAGATACGCCCGGCTGCGACCATGGCGGACACCATTACGGAGTCTGCAAGCCAGGCGCGGGAGACCTTGCCGGCCGCGGCGATCGTGACGTTTACCAGCTCCGGTTCGACCGCCGTAAGGGCGGCGCGAACCAGGCCGATGGCACCGATTTTGGCACTCACGCCATCACTTCGAGTGGCGCGTGAGTTGACTCTGGTCTGGGGGATCACAGCAATCCAGGTTGCCGAACTGGACGACTACGAGGACATGGAGACTGTCGCCGTCCGCAACGCCATAAAGGCCGACGTCGCGGGCCCCGGAGATAATCTTGTTATCACCGCAGGCCTCCCGTTGCACGTCGCCGGTGTCACCAATATCATGCGTCTCGTTAGAATTGGGTCCGAAGACCGGGACCCTTGATCCTGCCACCGCGTTGTCCACACTATCTCGTAGCGAGCGCGTTGACCTCCGATGACGAGTCAGTGGATCTCATGCACCAAACGACCGGCAGCAGCAGGCATCCAACCGCGACGCCGCACCCGATCGCGACGATCGAGGAGACGAACCCGAATTCAAGCAGGAGAAAGGCAGCGATGGGCGGGCCGAGGGCGCTTCCAATGCGCTCGAACAGCCGGAAGAAGCCCATTACCGTGGCTTGGCCGATCTCAGCGCACTCCTTGGGGCACGCTATGGGAACGAGTGCCAATTGCGGTGTGATGCTGATGGCCTGCGCGATCCCCAGTATCACGATACTGGCGAGCATCATCTCGGTCGAAGGTGACGTCGAGATCGCGATGACTCCCAAGCTGGAGACCAGTCCTCCCAGACAGACGAACAATAGACGGCGGCCGATGCGATCCACCAGCCACGCGGCGCCCGGTGTAAACAGAACCATCATCAGGCCGTAAAGCATCATGATCTGCCCCGTGGTCGACGGACTGTTTCCCAGATCCGCAAGATACAGCGGAGCGAGATAATACAGAAACCCGGTCAGGATGACCTTGGCAGGCATGGCGCCGAGCGCAACCAAGCCCACGAAACGCGGGTTGTGGAGAACGAGCATCACGTCGCGCAAGCGCAATGAGCGCGCGCCCGACCCTTTTCGGTCCTCGTGGGCGTCAAGCATCTTTAATGCGATCACGGCCGCGAGAATAGCCAGGCTCGCACCCACGACAAAGGTCATACGATAACCGATCCGGTCGGCAAGGATGCCGCCGATCGCCGGTCCGCAGATGGAGGCGGCCAGCACGCTTCCCACGAACATGGCGAGGCCCCAGGCGCGATTCTTGGCGTCGGTGTTGGCTACCACGTAGCTTTGACCAGCGGCGAAGACAATGCCATAGCCGGCCGCCGCAATCAGCCGCCAGATCATCAGCGTCCATAGACTCTCGGCAAAGGCTGTTAGGGCGAGACCCCCAGCACCCAGCACCGCGCCGAATATAATCAGTTTTCGACTGCCTAGGCGCTGCACCCAGGGACCGCCCAAAGGTTGCGAAAGTGCCACGACCAACATGAACAGCATCATTGGAAGGCTAATGACGATCTCTGGAGAGAGACCGTCAACGGGCGTGTACAACTCCGCTGCATAGATTGGAAAGAACGACCGGGAAAGTTCCTCGGCCAAGAAGAAGACGAACAGCGGCATCCGGATGCTTACGAGTTTCTGCTGCCCCGCGTTACCCTGATCCTCGTCTCCCTTTGTCTTTCCCAGCGAATGCAAGACGGCAGCGGATGTCTCCAGAGCGGCCCTCAGCTCCGGTCGGGGGGGTAGTGACCGGATTTTATCTGCCAATGCGGAGTGTCTGTCGTGCAGACGCTCCACGATCGACCTTATGGCTTTCGAGATCTTACGGACGTCCTCCGGTGTTCCCTTACTCCCGACATCCGTCGAGTGCTCGTCGAACACGTCATGAGCAAGGCGCCGCTGAAGCGCGACAACCGGTGCTGCCGCCTTGGACATAATCAGGACCAGTAGCTCGAACGTCACCAGCAACGACACCACCAGGACGACCAAACTGTCGTACAAAATCTCACTCATCTGCTGCTGGACGTAGTGCTCATCAACTCCGACAAGTACGTGACCGACATGCATGTCGTCCGACGCGATGGGCCGCGCGACAATCAGTAGGTTGTCCCAACGAACGGCCCCAAAATCGGTACCTCCACTCGATGTAGGCGGCGACGCGTGGGCGAGCGTAGTACGGAGTGCATCGAGCGCTTCGAGTGCGACGGGCCGTTGAGCCTTCCCGTCGTAAAAGACCCTGTCGTGCGCTTCGTCTGCGGCTAAGATGAAGACGATTTCGGGATTTTCGGCGCGCATCGAGCCGAACAGTTCTTCGACCCCCCTAAGACGCTCGAAGCTGTCGCCCAGTGCCAACGCTCGCTGGAATTGCTGGGCGAGCGAACCCGCGATCAGGTCACTCTTGCGGGTCATTTCCGGTCTCAGGTCGCGCTCAAACGCCTTGAGCGCGCCGTAGGCAACGGCACATGAGCCGATCAACAGCAACAAAATCTGAAAAATGAAGAGCCGACGTCGGACCTGACTGAACAGCTTCATCAGGATCTCGCTTCAGTCGGAGGGCAACCGCCGGCTGTTCGCTCGGAGACGAACTTTTCCGCCTGCTCAATAGAGCTAATCGCCTCCAGCAAATCATGTTCAATCTCAGAGTCGTACTGGAGATCTGCTGGCGGGAGAGAGCCATTCGGCGGTGCCGATTTAACTCGATGCCGCAGCGCATCTAGTCCGGCGCCCAGACGCGCCAACGACGAAGTCAGCGGTCGGCTTATTATGAGCACCCCGACGATACCGATCAAACCGGCGGCAAGCAGAACAACGGAAATCGTCAGGACCAATTCCTTGCCGACACCCAGCCGTTTTTCATCGTAGAACGCCCCAGAGTAGCGGACCAGCAAGACACCGACCGACTTTCCAAAACTCGTAAACAGCGGCAGTCCGACCGCAGATTCGCCGAAGTAGACTTGGTCTGTTGACAGTTCTCCTTTCAACAACGACCGGACCCAAGAATCCGATGTAGATTTGCCGACGTGTTCGGCCCGTGTATCGAACAGAATACGGCCGTTGGTGTCGACGATGGAGATCGCAATCAGCGAGTCATCCCTTAACATTTCCTGGTGAAGGAACTCGTCTATGTTTTCCAGCTGGCCGAGCGGAAGCCCCAAGTCGATCCCGGCTTCAAGCTTACTCTTGAATTCCTTGGCGATGAATTCGAACCGGCTCGTGACCAACCCTGATAGCGTGCGTTCGTAGATGAGATAGCCGAGCACCGTTGTGGTGGTCACAGCGGCCAGGAGAACCACGAGCATGGCCACCGTAATGGTCATCCGGATGTTCACGGGGCGCAAGATTAGGTGTCCTTTTTCCACGATTCGTGGTGCCCGTCGCCAAACCTCAACGCTGAATAAATTTGCCAGTGTGAGACCATCGCAGATCGTCCTTTCCACCAGCTCTTGTGTGTGTTCCCTCTCGTGCGTGGAGACATGTTGCTGCCCCCGGACTGCACTCGTTCCTCAAGCGGGCCTGGTGTTCCCGGTGATTATGATTAAGCGCCAACAATGCTAAGAATTGGTTAGGAATAGTGCAAAATTTGAGCAAATTGTCGATTTCCCGGGCTGGCGCTCACGACCAGTGAAGATGTGCGCTGATGGTTGCGACGCGCCTGAGCTGCCGACGGATCGACTGGCTTTGTCCACTACGTTAACGAGTGGGTTGCTTCAGTTCTCGATGAACTCGGCGATGTTGAGAAGTTGGATCGGTGGGTAGTAGTCGATCTTTCGCGCGGTCTCGGCGCGAACCATGTACGAAAAGCGCTTCAGTGTCTCGAACGGGATCGCTTCGGGGGAAATGCCCTGAACCAGGATCTGCTCGGCTTTGTAAGCACAAAACTGACCCATGTTGTAATATCGGCTTACGACGCCGGCGAGGGCTTCGGCGGATTTGAGATACACCTCCGAGGAAACGAAGGTCGGCACTCCTGCCTTGGCGGCTGCTTCAGTGACGATACGCCGGTTGGCCCCCAGAAAGGAGTCCGGGCCGAGGTAAACAAAGTCCGGTTTCGACTTGGCGACCTCACTGACCAGATCCGGCAAGCTATCGACCCGAGACTTACCATCCGGACCTAGCGGAACAGGCCACGCCGACAGCCGGAACCCAAATTGGCTCGACAATTCACGAAACTTCTCGACCACCACTCCAGGGCCGGGCTCGGTGGTGTTGTAGATGACGGCGAGATGGCGGAGAGGCCCGTAGGCCTGCATCGCGCGCAATTGTACGTCCAGAGGCGCCACGTGAGAAGTGCCGGTAACGTTACGGCCGGAAGACTGCCACTCCGGAACGACTCCGAGTTCGACCGGGTCCGCCACCATGCAGGTCACAACCGGAATGTTGACGATGTGTTTTGCAGGGCTTACCGCATCGAAACGGCCGACCACCAAGGGCGGTGCAGCGCCTCCCCACGTATAAACCAAATCCGGCTGCAGTAACTTTATTTCCTTGACAAACTGCGGGATGTTCTCGGGCTTGCGATCGGTGTTGCGGACGACGAATTTCACCGGGATGCCTTCTTGGTCGAAGTAGTTTTTGAAACCCCGGTCGGTTTCCGTCGGTCCGCGCCACTGGATCATGTAAATTACGTAGGGATCGCCGCTTGGGTCCTGTCCCGCCGGCACACTCTTGTTTTCTCCGGCGGGGGCATCAACCGGTAATAACCAGACCGCCGCCGCAAGCAGGGCGACGCACCGCGTTATAGTCCGGCGGAGTGCGCGACGCCGCTGCGTGCGAGCTTTGGACAAGGATGTCATGTGATCAGCCAAACGCCGAGAGCGCCCGGGAAACCGTCGGCCGGCCATAACGAAGGTGCGCTTCATCAACACCGGGCACAACGCGGTAGCCATGTAAGCCTTGTCTCAATAGAAATTTGTGACGCTGTCTATCGCTCAAAGGAACATCCACCAAGCTCGTCGGGTCGAACTCGGTGGAGACTTCATCTCGGAGGTCGCGATGAATGATGAAACGCTGCATGTCATCATATTTGATCATGAAGTTCTTTACCCGGCAGCCGAAGCCCAAGAAGTTGGATAGGCTGACCGGATTGAGAGGAGAGACAGTCCCGAGGATATGATAGCGGTCATGTGCAAGGGCATACCGGTGGCGCATGTCGGTCATTTTCAACTGCAGCCGGTTGCCCCGGAAATCCGGGTGGACGGCGGAGCCATCATAATCCGCGACGTGAGCAATCTCCGCCTCCGGCAGCGGCAAATCTCGGCCCAAGTTGTCAGGATCGCCATCCGGAAATGAAATGGCTGCGTAGCCGGCCAAGCGTCCATCGCAGAAAGTGCCGACGGTCCGGCCCCGGCACTCGATGTGTTGTGCCATGAAAGTCTTGCTATCGGCACGGAACATATGCGGATGTTTCATGCCGCTGACCACGAATTGGTGCAGTTCGTAAGCCTCGTCCAGTTCGCTTTCTTCAAGAAAACGCATTTCATAGGGTTGGGTATCCGAGAGGCCCCGGACCTTCGCTTGTCCACGTTCTATCCAGTTGTGAGTCGCTTCAGCGCGCATCGCAATTTTCCTCCTCTAAGACCGTTGTTCTCTGCCGAGCCCCCCTAAGCACGGCTGCGGAAGCGGTTGGTTGCAACATTTGGCGCCGATTTGATTAGGACTTCGTTAACGACAGCGGGAATTCGTTAACCTCCTCAATTCCAGCGTCAGAGGATTTTCGTGCGTTAGAGAATTTTAAAGAAAGGGGCGGCTATCTTCCGCTGTGGCATTGCGAGTTAATCGCAACTATGGGTTGAATGATGCATGCAGTGGAGGTTGAAAATGGGGTTGGATGGGAGCACGTTAAGGGCTGTTGAGGATGAAGTTCCCAGCGCCTGCATCTTGCTAGACGCTCGAGGGCGGATCACCAATTGCAACCAAGCGGCCTTGCAAGTACTTGGCAAGGAGGGCGACGCAGTAATCGGCAAGCCCTTAGCCAAGCTCTTGCCCGAACTCGACCTGACTTCCACCAATGGCCCGGGCATGGAGGCAGGAAAAGCGATCGGTCCTGCGACCAATGAGCGATGGTGCATTCGGCCCCAGGACAGCGCCAGCGGAGGGCGCGAGGTCGTATCTGACGGCAACACTAACGACCAATTCGCCACGATGCCGGATCGGCAGGTGCTCGACGCGGACAAGCGTTTCGAGGACTTTGTGGAACTCGCGGCGGATTGGTTTTGGGAGACGGACGCAGACCTGCGGTACAACTACCTGTCCGCCCAGTATCAAAAGGCCACGGGACTCTCGCCAGAGAGCCGGCTGGGGTACCGGCGAGGAGAATTTCGTTTGAACGGCCCTGATGACGGTGAGTGGGATTCCCACATTGCCGACCTTAAGGCATACCGGCCATTCCGGGATTTCAGGTTTGCTTATCTCGATGCGACCGGCGAGCGCCGCATTGCGCTCATGAGCGGTCGGCCAATATTCGACGAAGCCGGTACTTTCGCCGGCTATCGCGGTGTCGGACGCGACATCACCGAGGAGTTCAATACCCAGAAGCAGTTAGAATTCCTGGCCCACCATGATTCGCTAACGGGTTTGCCCAACCGGGTAACGCTTAAGGACCGGCTGGAGCATATCCTTGCGATCGCTCGTCGGTCGGGCACCGGGGTCGCCGTCCTGTCCGTTGATCTCGACGATTTCAAGCTTGTCAACGATACCCTCGGCCACGCGGCCGGCGACACGGTGCTGTGCGAAGGCGCGCGTCGGATGACGAGCGTCCTTCGGGAAATGGATACCGTGGCGCGGGTAGGCGGGGACGAATTCACCATTGTTCAGGCCAATAGCGAGGGATGGGAGTCGGCCAGGGCGTCCGCGAGCCGGCTTATCGCTCATTTGACCGAAACAATCGATGTGGGTGGCCAGAAGGTCCATTGCGGTGCCAGCATCGGCATTAGTCTCTATCCGGACGACGGTGCAAGCGTCGATGAACTCCTGCGCCACGCCGACCTTGCCCTTTACAAGGCGAAAGCAAGCGGCCGCAATTCGTTCTGTTTCTTCGTGCCGGAAATGAACGAAGAGGCCAGCAAGCGACGTTTGCTGGAAAATCAGCTTAACGAAGCCCAGCACGACAACTCATTATTCCTAGAGTACCAGCCGCAGGTAGAAATCGAAACCGGACGCGTCGTCGGCCTCGAGGCGTTGGTGCGGTGGATGCGCCCGGGCCATGGGCTGGTTAGTCCCGGCGCCTTCATCCCCGTTGCCGAGCGCTCCGGGTTGATCCTCGACATCGATCGCTGGGTACTCCGCCGAGCCTGCGCGCAAGCCAAGGCCTGGAGCGATGCCGGGTTGTTTTCCGGACGCATTGCCATCAATCTCTCCGCCGTTCTTCTATCCCGCGCTGGCATTGTCGACGAAATCCGCGCCATTCTCGAGGCGACTGATCTTTCGCCCGAGCGGTTGGAAATCGAGATTACCGAGAGCGTACTGCTAATTCATACAGATTCGGTTGCGGCCACACTTAGTGCCTTGAACGAGATGGGGGTTTGCCTCACGTTGGATGATTTCGGGACCGGATATTCTTCGCTCACCTATCTGCGGCGCCTGCCGGTCAAGAAGGTCAAAATCGACCAGTCGTTTATCAGAAACGTGGACAAGGATTCCGACGACGCAGTGATCGCGCGTGCCATCGTCTCACTCGGACACAGCCTTGGTCTGTGTATTGTTGCCGAGGGCGTTGAGCATCGCGACCAATGGAAATTCCTGCGTGACGAGGGGTGCGACCATGCGCAGGGGTATCACTTCGCGCGTCCTCTGAGCACCGGGGATTGCGAAAACTACTTGCGGCAGGCCACCGACAATGCCTTGACCATGCCATCTTCGTCCGGCGTGGTTAATCTCGCCGCCCGCTGTTGGCACTACTGAGAAACAGGCGGGTGGGCCGTTGAAGGCTTAAAGGTCGGGGTCTCGGCCGCTGCCGAACACGAAATCTGATTCCATCGGCGTTCGACCACCGAACTGCTGCTCGCAGTTGCTCTCGGATGCATATTGGATGCAGCGGCGCCATCGTTCGTTAAACGACGCTTCGTTGGCGGCTGTACCCGGCAACGTCCACTGCGTCGTGCTCTGACCGGTCTCCGGGTCGTATGTCATTTCGCAAGCCGATAACATACCGGCCGCCGCCGCCATCCACAGAGCCGTTAGCCGTGCCGTGGTCATTCTCAAACCGTTCCCACGTCGGGCCGATCGGTCAACCGGCCATGGTCTTCGTCGTGCCGCCCTGAACAGGCCAGCCGTAGGTTGATTTCAGCCGACTCGAAGTGTACTCAAACAATCGCTGGCTTCACGCCGAAGCGCATAAAATACATGTAGGCCCCGACAATGTCTGTTTCTTTCGACCGACCGCAACCGAGCACCGGCACGCTCATATCGCCGCGCCCATCGGCTGGTGGCCGACGCTTGGTCATGTGGGCGAATGATATCTGGACCCCCGAAAGAGGCAGTCAGTAGTCGGATCGCCACACCGATAGCGTTTTCTGACCCCCTCCCGAAAGACGTCGCGGAGGGGTTTTTCGTTTGATCAAAGATAACCGAAGAGAAAAAAGGCAATGAATACCTATCACGTTATTCCCACCGACGGCGTCCCTATCAAGGCGTGGACCCGCGGCGTGCCGGTCGGAGATGCGGCCGAGCAGCAGTTGCGGAACATCGCATCATTGCCGTTCATCCATAAGCACGTGGCGGCAATGCCCGACGTGCACTGGGGCCTCGGTGCTACCGTCGGGTCGGTTATCCCCTGCAGCAAGGCCATTATTCCGGCTGCGGTGGGAGTGGACATCGGTTGCGGCATGATGGCGGTCAGGACCACGCTGACCTCGCACCAGTTGCCCGAAAGCCTGGCCGGGCTGCGGAGCGCGATCGAGAAGGCCGTGCCGCATGGCCGCACCGCCAGCGGCAAGGCCAGGAACGATCGCGGCGCGTGGGGCACGCCTCCTGACGCCATTGCCGATGTATGGAAAAACCATCCTTTCCAGCAGGGCACGCTGGAACAGGGCCTCGAACAGGTCATTGCCAAGCACCCGACCTTGCGCAGGGCCAACAGCCTTCACCACCTGGGCACCTTGGGCACCGGCAACCACTTCATCGAGGTCTGCCTGGACGAGACCGACCGGGTGTGGATCATGCTGCACTCCGGTTCGCGCGGCATCGGCAATCGTATAGGGTCGTACTTTATCGAACTCGCGAAGAAGGAGATGGAGCGTTTCTTTATTTCGCTGCCCGATGCCAACCTGTCTTACTTCCCGGAAGGAACTAAGCACTTCAGCGACTATGTTAAGGCCGTGTCCTGGGCTCAAACGTTCGCCCAAGCCAACCGCCAAGTGATGATGAAAGCGGTGCTTGACGTGATGAGCGACATGTTCACCGGCTTCGAGGTCAGCGATACCGCCGTTAACTGTCACCATAACTACGTTGCCCGCGAGGAGCATTTCGGGGCGAAGGTTTGGGTTACCCGCAAGGGTGCGGTTCGTGCTGGAAAGGGCGAATTCGGCATCATCCCGGGGTCCATGGGCGAGCGGTCGTTTATCGTGCGGGGGAAGGGCAATCCTCAGTCGTTCTGCTCGTGCTCCCATGGCGCCGGCCGCGCGATGTCACGCAACGACGCTAAAAAGCGTTTCACGCTGGCGGACCATGTCCTGGCCACGGAGGGGGTTGAGTGCCGAAAGGATGCCAACGTCATCGACGAAACCCCGATGGCGTACAAGGACATCGACGCGGTAATGTCAGCACAACATGATCTTGTGGACATTGTTCACACGCTTAAACAGGTGGTTTGCGTAAAGGGGTAGCAGACGCTATATTTTCGCTAGTCGAATTACCCTGAGGTTGATGTCGTTGACAGAGCGGGTGCCATGACGGCGAGCCAGGAAAAATGGTAATGTAACCGGATCGGCTCATAAACGTTGTCGGATAGAGGCTGCTTGCAAGGCGAGGCCACTTTCGCTACTTGCCAATATGCCAGCACCATCGTTTGCCCCGCTTTTTGCCAAACAACGTAACAACAATTAATCTTGAGAATGTTGTAAAGGCATCGATGTCTTATGGAAAAAAGAAAATAATAAAATGGATTTCGAAGGTTTACGATCATTCTACGATAGTCGCGATTTTGATCCAGATCAGGTCTTTGAGTGCGATATCTGCATAATTGGTTCTGGTCCTGCCGGCATCTCCATGGCGCGCGAGTTCGCAAATTCCGACAAGAGAGTGATTCTTCTTGAGAGTGGAGGACTGTGGCTCGAGGAAGATATCGAGGAATTAAACAGGCTCGTTGTTACTGGACACAATTACCCGGAGACAGGATCGCGCCTGCGGTTGTTTGGCGGTACCGCTAACCATTGGGGAGGCCATTGCGCTCCGATGACCCCGATTGGACTGGGGAAGCGCGACTGGATTGAGTATAGCGGATGGCCGTTCGGTATTGACGAGTTGAACCCGTATTATGAGCGGGCGCACGAGGTCATCGAGATTGGACCCTACGACTATCGTTCCCGACCCACTGCCGTGCGTTTGGGGCTGGACCTCCTTCCTTTTGATCCGCGGTTCGTGAAGTCTCAGTTGTCACGCTACCACGCTCAGAACTTCGGCCCTCGATACGCGGAAGAATTGGATGCGGCGCCAAACATTAGCGTTTTCCTGTATGCGACGGTGACGTCGATCAATCTGGATGAGCACAAACGGTTCGTCAGTGATGCAGACGTGAAAACCCTGGCAGGTAACGGTTTCCAAGTGAAGGCAAAGACTTTCGTTCTCGCCGCGGGTGGAATAGAGAACGCTCGCCTGCTCCTATTGAGCGACCGTGATATGCGGGATGGCTTGGGCAACCAGAACGATCTCGTCGGCCGCTTTTTCATGGATCACGTTGCCTATGACAATGGGCTAATCCTGCCATTTGATCAGAATCTGGACGCTGTTAAATACTATGCGCAGGAAAACTATTTAGAAGATGACTACGATGTCCGCGCGCACCTCATCTTGTCCGATGCAAGCGTCGAGGAGCTAAGAATTCCTGAGTATCGCGTGGAACTCCAAGCCGGTTTCTCGCGCAAGTATTTTTCTTCCGTCCGTTCGTCTGCCAGATTGCGCCGCTTCCTGATGTCTTTCGACGCGGACTTTGTGTCCCTCGAAGACGTGGTCACCATTTTGAGCGATCTCGGTTCGCCCATTAAGTACCTCGCCGGAGACCTGGGAGCGCCGTTCGTTTACGGCTTCTTGAACCACGTTGAGCAGGTGCCCAATCCCGACAGCCGGGTGATGCTGAGCGACAAGAGAGATGCGCTGGGCCAACGGAAGGTTGCGTTGCATTGGCAGCTGCGCGACATCGATATTCTAGGAATGAGCAAGGCCCAGCGTCTCATCGCGCGGGAGGTGGGACGAGCGGAAATTGGCCGTATGCAGGTCAATTTGCCGGAGACGATCGAGTCGATCCCGCCGACGGTTCGCGCGGTCGAGCACCATATGGGAACGACACGGATGAATCCGGATCCGAAATGGGGCGTCGTCGATTCAAATTGCCGGATCCACGGTGTTGAAAACATCTTTGTCGCGGGATCTTCA
>CAKZLS010000202.1 GCA_937127205.1 uncultured Rhodospirillales bacterium | reverse complement strand
GGTCCACCAGCATGGCGGCCGCCACCGAACCGGCTGGCCCGGCACCAATCACCACCACGTCACGATCCATTCCGTTTTCCTTCGATACCATCTCGCGCGAGCGAAGACAGGATCATACTCAATGCGACACCCATGGCGACCGTTATTCCAAAGGCGCGGACCGGATAGGTGGTGCTGATCCCCAGCAAACCCATGGACAGCATACTGGTGGTTGCCGCCAAAACCACGGCGGCCAGAACCCATCGGTCAAATCGATGACTGTTTTCCCACTGAAAAACGGCGAAATCGATCCCCGTACCGAGAACGATCAACAACGCTGCCGCCGAAAAGAATGAAAACGGGACGCCGGCCACTCCAAGAAGCGCGGTGGCCCCAGCGACCGCGAGAACCGGGGGTAGCAGGATCCGCAGGGCCTTGACCGTGCGATAGGCGACAAGAAGTACCAGTCCGCACACCCCCGCGGCCACTAAAAGCGCCAAAGTCGCCAGGCGCCGATATTCCCGCATCACCTGCGAATACCGCTCGGCCGGATCGATGACCTCCACATCGGGGCCCAGATCCGGTCCGCGGGCCGCCTCCCCGCCGAGCAGACGAGCGGCGACGTCGGGCTTGAGCGGCGCGATCAGGTAGTGGGTGCCGTCGACGACGCCATGGAGCCCGCTCAACGGTTCGGGCAGGGTTGCCGTCGCATCTTCCGTGCTGTCCCCTCCGTCTGACCGCTGGTAGGGGTTGCCCGGTTCGAGGCCAAGCGCGGCGGAATGGCTGGCGAGGTGCGGCTCGAGCAGCGCCGAGCGCAACAACGCCTCATTGCGAGCCCGGGCTTCGGCCGACGGATCGAACTGGCTGACGGCCAGGGTCGCGCCGTCGCCCATGCCGTCCGGAGCGGCAATCTCGGCAAGCGCCCGTTCCTCGGCTTCTCTTGCCGCGTCGTAGGTGGTTCCGGACGATAGCAGGAAGGTTGTGGACGGCCGAAAGCCGGTCAGGGTTCCGATCCGATCCTCCTCGGTCTTCAGATCCGCCGGCGGTTTCTGAAAGGCGTGCACGTCGTCCAGGAAGGTCAGTCGGGCAAAGCCGGCCGCGTAAACGGCCAATACAACAACGGCGCACAGAACCAGCGGCCAGCCGGACTGTTTGGGATGCAGAAGCCGCTCCGCAAACCGAGCCAGCGCCGTCGCCGCGCGGGTCGGCGCTTTCGGCGGCCGGTCGAGAACGGGCAAGACGGAAACCGCAAAGATCCAGGCGGTGACCAGGCCTCCGGCCGCGAATACCGCGATCTGTCCCATGACCGGGATCGAAAACAGCAAGATGGCCAGGAAGCCGGATACCGAGGTGATCAGACTGACACTTAGCGGTCGCAGGATTTGGCGCAGGCGCGTGCGTCCCGGTTCGCCGGGGGCCGAGAACCCGGTCATCATGAAATGAACGGCATAGTCGGCGGCAATACCGGTCAGCGCGGCGCCGAACACCAATGCCATGACATGCACGATCTCGAAAACGATCAGCGCCGCCGCGAGCCCGCCGGATAGTCCGGACAATACGGTTGTCACCGCAAGCAGCGGCGATCGCGCCCGCCCGAAGATCGCCCAAAACAGGATAACGATGGCGGCGGTGCCGGCTCCGCCAATGATGGAGATCTCGGTTTTTGCCCGGACCGCGCCCGCATGAGCGTGAAACACCGCACCCGATCTGTCGAGGGTCAGCCCCTTGTCTGTCCAGGTATTTCTCCAATCGTCGACGGCATCGACGATGGCATCCTGAACGTCCATGCGATAGGGAGATGCGGTCAGACGCCCGGCAACGATGGCCGCCTGCCCGCGGGTGTCGGGCGGCGATGGCAACAGGCATTGGCCCAGCCGATAGCTGAGCAGCAGCGGGTCGCGGGTGAGCAAGCCGCCAGACAGCGGCGCGCCCGGCGTCAGGGTGCGAACCAGCGCCTCGCGGGCAATCTTGTCGCCCTGGCCGGCGGCGAGCAGGCGTTGGTCCGCCGGACACAGAATCTCGCTCCGGTTGGCGAATAGCCACGAGGCCAGGCCTCGGCCTTCGTCAATTACCGATGTGAACAACCCGGTCCGGGTTAACCGCTGCGTCAAGTCGCGCGCCGCCTCGGCGCGCGTTGTCTCGTCGCCGCCGAGAACGGCCAGGGTCAGGCGATTGCTCGCCGCGGCGCCGGCTTGGTGGATGGCGGCGGCGATGATCCGGTCGCCGCCATCGCCCGGTAAGGATTGCAGAATGTCCGTTTCGATGGGAGGCGGGCCGGCGAACCGCGCGGCAATGACCGTGATCGCCACCCCGACCAACAAGAAGCCGAACAGGGTGAACCAGCGGCTGTTCCAGACACCGTTCACGAGCCTTGCGGCACCAATTGAATGACGTCGTAATCGCCGGTGGCGCGGCGCAAGGTGACCGTCTCCACTTCGGTGCATCCACGGATCTCAATGGTGCCGAGTATGTCCGCCAGCCCGCTGTCGCGCGGTTGAAGCACAGTGACCCACGGTCCGTTTTCAACCGCGGCGGAGGTGGATATGAGAAAGTAGGCATCCAGCTTGCTCAGGTCGCCGCGGAGCACGTTGGCAAGCGGCAGGCCGCCAAGTCCCGGCACGGCGCCTCCCCCGGCGGCAACCGGTTCCGGGTCGCCACCTTCGACCGATTGGGTTATGCCGTCCGGCCCGAAGGTCGTCAGAATGTCGACGGGCGAGCGGTTGTGCCATTCGATGATTTCTCCGTCGAGACTGACGGTGCCCTTGGAAACAAGCGGCACCGAGACGCCTTTGAGATGACGGGTTTGAACGAACCCGCGGCTGAAGTCGGAAACCGCGATCTCGCTGGGCGGCGGACAGCTTCGGCCTGCGGAAAGCGCGTCTTCGGGCAAGGAGACGGCCGCCAATATCGTCAGCGCGATCACGCCAGAAAGGGTGCCAACTTTTCGCGGAAAATCTCTGGCGTCTCCCAAAGCATTTCCTCCGTTTGCGCGTTCAACGCGACTTGTAGTGTCCGACCCTTGGTAAGACGCTGGCCCGTTTTGGCGTCGCGAATCAGGTAGTCGAGCTTCACGCGGCTTTCCCATTCGGTGAGTCCCACACTTACATCGATCCTCTGGCCAAGACGGATCGGCTTGTAGAACCGGATATGCATGTCGACGATGGGCCACAAGTGCCCGCCAAGCCGCATCTGCTCATAGCCGTAGTCGATCTTGTCCAACAGGGCAACGCGGGCCACTTCGAAAAACCGAGCGTAGTTTCCGTGCCAGACCACATTCATCGGATCCAAGTCGTAAAACTGCGGACTGATCCGAACCGAAGCGGAAACGATTGCTTTCACGGGGTGTCCACCCGTTGCGCGGTTTCCGTCATTGGCGAACGCTCTCCATCAAATCTTTGGTCCTTCTCGTCAGCGGTTGGAGGAACGAGCCCGGCCGGTCGCCAGAAATCGAAAAAGTTGAACCATTGCAGCGGCGCCAATTTCGTATGGTTTTCCAAGGCGCGCGCGAAGCTCCGTACATACGACTCCAGGGCCCCGGCTCTATTCTGCCGGGGAAGGACGACGCAGTCCGCAAATTTTTGGAAATGGACCTGATGGCGATCGCCGTGACGGAGGCTGAACAACAAGTAGGTCGGGCACTTCAAGAGAGACGCCAGGATATACGGTCCCACAGGGAACGGCGCCAATTCGCCCAAGAAGGGAACCCAGGCGACCCGGTCGCCCTCTTCGCTGATGGCGATGCGATCGCCAACCATAACCACCCATTCCCCCCGC
>CAKZLS010000201.1 GCA_937127205.1 uncultured Rhodospirillales bacterium | reverse complement strand
GTGAACATATAAGGACGGCTGCAGAACCGCAGGACCTCGAACCTCGGATGATTGGACGCGCCGAAGCCGCCTACCGCGCCCAAGCTTTTGCTGAAGGTCCCGGCGACGAAATCGACCGCGTCCTCCACGCCCGCTTCCTCCGCCAACCCGCGGCCGTGATCGCCGAGCACGCCGAGCGAGTGAGCCTCGTCCACAAGCAGATAAGCGCCGTGCTTTTGCTTGACCTCAACGAACTCCTTAAGCGGGGCGCGATCGCCCAGCATGCTGTAAATGCCTTCGACGATGACCAGCTTGCACGCACCCGGGTCGCCAAGCCGGGTCAGCCGCTTGTCCAGGTCTGCGGGATCGTTGTGGCGGAAGCGGACTAGAGTGGCGCCGCTCAACTGGCATCCGTCGTAAATGCTGCTGTGAGAATCGGCATCGAGGAGAATGACGTCCTTGGGCCCGGCAAGGCCCGCGATGACTCCCAGGTTGGCTTGATAGCCGGTGGGAAACACCATGGCCGAGCGGCGGTTGAGAAAACCGGCAATAGCCGCCTCCGCGGCCAGGTGGGGGGCGTACGTGCCGTTGGCGATACGCGAACCCGTGGTGCCCGTCCCGAATTTGCGGATGGCTTCGATCGCTGCTTCGGAACACACGGGATCGAAGGTGATACCGAGATAGTTGTTGGTGCCGACTAGGATCGTGCGCCGTCCGTTCACCCGTGCCTCGGTGCTCGAGTAGATCTCCTCCATGCACAGATTGAATGGATCCTTACCGTAATTCAGCAACTCGTCATGTCGAGCGCCAGGCAGACTGTACTTGTCAAAAATATCCATGTTCAGCGGGCTTCCAGGCGCTTGAAGACGAGAGAGGCCAAATCCCCGATACTTTCGATTTCGGAAACTAGATTGATTGGGATGTCGATGTCGAACTTGTCTTCGATCTCCATGATCAGGTCCATAACCTCAACGGAATCCACGTCCAAATCCGAACCGAGCTTGGTTTCGGCGGTCAGCTCTATCCCTTCCTTGTTGTACTTCTGCAGGAGTTCGCAGAGTTCGTTGACAACGGAATCCTTATCCATACTCATCTCGCGCCCGTCTTTTCAAATTGAGGCGCCCCGACACTCCCCGGGCGCTTACAGCCAATCTTGGCGCTTATACCATAGCAGAGTGCGTTCAAAACCTTCTTTGAAGCGCGTTCGCGGCTGCCACTCCTCGAGGACCCGAGGATGGGATAGTTTACACACCCAGTCCGCGTGAAATAGTTCCCGCAGTTTCCCCTTGGTAAGCATGGGCGATCGGCCAAGCACCGAAGAAACGGCCTCGTTGACCGCGGCCGGCACCCAGACGGCCTGAAAAGGGACCGCAAGACACCGCACGGGACGGCCCAGATGGGCGCTGGCGATTTCGGCGAGATCGGTCCACGAATAGCCCTTTTCCCGGCCGTCATCGGGCTCGATCACCGAGGCGCTCCACTTGGGAACAAAAAGCAGCTGCTCCATTGCCGCCACTAAGTCGTCGATGTAAATCAAAGAAAAACGCCCGTGCACCCGCCACGGCACAATGGCGTAGCCGCGCACGAGCTGGCGAAACAGGCCCAGGGTCGAACGGTCGCCCGGACCATAAACCGCTGGCGGGCGCACCACGCAATACTCGAGGCCCGTTTCAGGGCGGGCCATGACCTCTTCGGCTGCCCGCTTGCTGGCCGCGTATGGCGACAGCAAAGGCTCGCGCGCCGCCAGCGACGAAACCAGCATTATCCGGGGACGGGAGGATGTTTCCGCCACCGCTGCCACCAGCCGCTCGGTACCATCGGCATTTATTGCCTTAAATTCCTTGCTACTGCGGGCTTTGATTGCGCCGGCGCAATGAATGACCACATCGGCCCCATGCACAAGTCGTTGCAAGCTGTCCGAATCTTCGAGTGAGCCTTGAACGATTTCCACGTCGTCCGTCGAAGAAAGTGAGCGGGGATCACGTGCCAGAGCACGAACCTGAAATCCGCGCTCGCTCAAGGATTGCGTCAGGGCACTGCCGATAAATCCACTGGCCCCGGTGAGCGCTACGCAGGTTGTTGAAGAATCAAGCGGCACCGTAACCTCGAACCCGCCGCCCTAGGCTCCCGCGGAGACGGCCAATCGCGGTTGCTCCAAATGCGGCTCTGGCCCAGCCGGTTCGGCATGCAGGAGGCGTATCGAGCCGTCCAGGTACTGTGTCTTTGCCGCCGCACGGCTCAATTTGCCGGAAGAAGTGTAGACCAGCGAGCGCGCCGGAACCAGAACCACCTCGCAGTGGACGCCAGCGGTTCTATGGATGATCGCCGCGATGTCCTTGACCAATTCCTGCTGCTTTTCCGGATCGTTCACATAACATTCGACGACGACCACGACCCTTTCTTCGTCATGGTCATCGTTCACGGAAAATGCTGCGGCACAACCGCTGCGAACCGCCGGCAAAGATTCCACCGCCCATTCCAGATCCTGCGGCCAAATGTTCCGGCCATTGCAGATGATCATATCCTTGCGGCGCCCGGTGATGACGATCTCATCGTCCAACAAATACCCCATATCGCCGGTATCGAGCCAGCCGTCCGCCAGGATCGTTGCCCGTGTGGCCTCGGCATTGCGGAAGTAGCCGTCCATCAGACTTGGCCCCTTGATGCAGACTCGCCCGATGTCCCGCTCGGCGAGAACCTGATCTTCATCATTGCGGATCTCCGATTCGTAACCGGGCATGACCCTGCCGCACAGCACGAACGAGCGGGCGCTGCTAGCCGGTGTGGTCCGTGGCGCGGGTACCGCCTTGCCGGTGCGCTCGTAGGCATCCCGGTCCACCCGGTCCACCCGCACGCCGGCGCCGATCTCCGTGAAACTCACGGCCAATGTGGCTTCGGCCAAGCCATAGCTAGGCAGGAACGCTGTCCTGTCGAAACCGCTATTGGCAAAGGTATCGACGAAAGCATCGAGCACGTCCGGGCGCACCATTTCCCCGCCGATCCCAGCGATCCGCCAGCGCGAGAGATCAAATTCACCGCCGTTGCTGTTCGCCATGCGCCGAACGCACAATTCGTAGCCGAAGGTGGGGCTGAAAGAAATCGTCCCACCGTGATCGGACATGGTTTTCAGCCAGGTTCGCGGGCGAAGAGCGAAGGTCGACGTGGCAAGATAGTCGATGGAAACCTGTGACAGCATCGGCGCGAGGCAAAAACCGACAAGTCCCATATCGTGATAGAGAGGTAGCCACGACGTGGCGCGATCTCCGGGCCGAAGCCGAAGCCCGTGTTGGCCGATGGCTCGCCCGTTACTGGTGATGGCGCGCTGGGTAACGAGAACGCCGCGCGGTTGGGTGGTGCTTCCGGACGAGTATTGAAGATAGCACGCTTCGGTCTTGTCGAACGGGCGCGGGTCGCCGCCAACCGGCGTTAACCCATAGAAATCGTCCGGAGATCCGATAAGCTCCACACCCGAGCCCTCCGCGGCCTCACGCAGAGTGGGCAGCATATCGACGGATGCCATCGCGGCAGACAGGTCCGCCGCAGCAATCATCCCGCGAAGGCGCGTCACATGTGATTCATGGCCGCCGAGATTGATACTCAGAGGCAGCGGTACGGGAATCAATCCGGCGTATTGGCAAGCGTAGAAGAAAACAACGAAACTCGCGTTGGTTTCGGCAATCAACCCGAATCGGCTACCCCGTTTGAGGCCGCTTGCGTCAAGACGCACGGCCAAGTCGACGGCACGCTGGCGAATCTCGGCATAGGTCAGCACATCAGCTATTTTACCTCGGGGCGAGAAAAAATTGCACCCGGTGACGCCTTTCGCTGCGTAATCCAATCCGTCCGTAAGGGTCTCGAACTCACCGATTCGAAACGCTAGATCTGCATTTGTGGTTGCAGTCAGCTGCACTGTCATCTCCTCTGCCCCGCAACTTCAAGGATCGCGACCCTGGTCGAGATCCACTAATCGCTGGAAATTGCTACACTCTGGCAAGCGCGACGCGGGGGAAAGCGCCACACTGGTCCCGACGCGGACTTCACATCACTATTCACCGACCTGTAATGCCGACAACCCAATCGTCGCCCGTGAGGCGAAGAAAATGCAAAGGCCTTGGCAAGGTAGAAAAATCCGGCAAAACCGCTTTGGAAAAGTATAAATTACCTAATCGGTCGTCCACTCCAAATTTCTATCCAGCAAATATAAAAACATAAATGCAAATCATGTGAAGTAGAAGAATTCCTGTTTAAATACGATTATGTACGAATGAGTAATTTTTATATGATAATAATTCTCATAATGGATCGTTACCAACTTTTGTTAAACCGCTCAAATCAATCTTTGTTACGGTTTGTTACGTCAAGATATTGCTGATGTTCACGTCTCGCCTAACGTGCTCTTGAGCCCTCGAATACGCGCGCATTGAACAATGGCCGATCCTCTTATCCGGTCGATTCGTTATTAACTGATTATAGCATTACCATATATAGTAGAAGCAAGAAAAACTGACACTATAAAAAGAGTGCTTGCTCTCATATCTTGATTTCACTTGGCAACAGGGCGCCTGAATTCACTTAGCGCGATACCGGACAGCACCAGCGCCAAGGCGCCGAGGGCTCTCCAGTCCGGCTGTTCGTTCAACGCGATCATTCCCATGAGTACGGCCCAAAGCGGAATAAGATAGTTGATCAGAGAGAGAAAACTAGGACCGGCCAAGGTAATGAGCTTGAAATAAACGACGGTCGCCAGCGCCGTCGACACCACGCCCAGGATGGCAATGGAAGCGAGACCCGCCAAAGGGATGCGCGAAACCAACGGTGCGGAGGCGGCGTCTGCCATGGACACCGGCATCGACATCGGCGCCACGATAACCGCCACAGGCGCCATGACTAACGACGCGGCGATGGCCACGCCGGTGGCGGCAACAAGAGCGTCGCTGTCGGGCCTGCGCCGCGCGATGATAGTGGCGACAGCATAGCACAGCGCCCCGGCGAGGACCGAGAGTTCGTGAACAAGATCGGACCCAGCGCCGGTCAGTTCCATGAAAGCCTGCGGCCCCACCAGAACGACGATTCCCGCGAAACCGGTGGCGAAACCTCCCGCCCGGACAACGGTCAGCCGCTCCCCTTCGACGAAGACATGGGCCAGGACAAGGGTGGCCAGGGGCATTGCCGCCATCAAGATCCCGGCGACGCCGCTGTCGATTCCTTGCTGTCCCCAACTGATCAACCAGAACGGCAGGCAGTTTCCCATCACCGCCATGGCGATGAAAAACATCCAGTGCCGCCCGCAACCGGGCAGACGCCGGCGGACCGCCGTTAGCGCAAAGCCGAGAACAATTGCGGCGATAACCAGTCGGCCGGCCACAACGCTCGAAGGAGCGATGGCGGTGACGGCCACTTTGGTCAGCATGAAGGAACTTCCCCACATTACGACCAATGCCAGCAATAGCACCCAGTGGAGCAACGGCCTGCGGCCTGCCATTATCAATTGCCGTCGCGGAAGGCGGGTTCGGCGCAGCCGCAACAATGCCGGGCGGCCGTCCGCTTAGTTCCACACACGAGAGCCGCGGCTATCCGTTGACGAATGGATTGGTCTTGCGTTCGTGGCCGAACGTGGACATGGGGCCGTGACCGCAAATGAAGGCCACATCGTCGCCCAACGGCCACAATTGCTCGCGGATCGAACGGATCAGGGTGTCGAAGTCGCCGCGGGGAAAGTCGGTGCGGCCGATGGATCCGGCGAACAGCACGTCGCCAACGAATGCGAGGCGAGAAGATTCGTGAAAAAACACTACATGCCCAGGCGTATGACCCGGACAGAAGTACACGTCGAACACCACTGTGCCGACGGTCACCTGATCGCCCGCCTTCAGCCATCGATCGGGCGTGAACGGGCGCGCTCCCGGTACACCGAAGCTGCGGCCCTGCTCGACCATGCCATCGATCCAGAATTTGTCCTCTTCATGCGGCCCCTCGATAGGTAGGCCCAGCTTATCCACCAGATCTGCAGTACCGCCAGCGTGGTCCAGGTGGCCGTGGGTCAGCATGATTTTTTCCAGCTCGACTCCGTTTTCGGCCACCGTCGCCAAAATACGGTCGATGTCGCCGCCTGGATCGACCACCGCACCCTTCATGGTTTCCTGGCACCATACCACGGTGCAGTTCTGCACGAACGGCGTCACCGGAACGATGGCGCATTTCAGGTTGGTTTCCGGTTCGGCCTGGTTCACATCCTGCTTCCTCGCTGCGACCGGCATGGGGGGGGAATGCTCGGCTCTGGGATCACGCCACTATCGATGGCGCCGGGGTATCTCATAGTGCGGAGGTTTCGCGCCACCATCTCGCAACCAGCCTGCCGCCCCCTCCAGACGACGTCGCATGGTCGGTTCTGTGTCTCAGTTTTTGTCTGGCAGAGCAACCCCCGCAGAACAAGTCCAGCGCGTTGAACCATTCGCCGAAACCGCTGATTGACAAAATCGGCTGTATTATTTCACACAATTTGCTCATTAGCACTTGTCGGGTCAAAACAATAACCCAAAGAGATCCGAAAATGGCATCAAACGGGGCTTGCCAGCATTAACCTATTGGTCCGATACTACAGTTCATAGGTGCGACTGCGAAGCTGGGATAAGGGACTTTCAGGGTCGGGAAGTCGGGGAAAGCGCATGTTCGAAGCCAATGATGCACTGGTCCGCTACTTGGATGCCTTGCGCTCGGCAAACGCCTCAAGAGCGCGTGATCATAAAACCAATGCTCGCGAAGTCCTGATCGCCACTTTGCGGTACGTCGCGTCCGTCAGCGACCCATCCGAAGACCTCAGCGCCCCGTTTCTCGACCTGCTCGGAGAATTGGACGGCGTCGCGACGGTGCGGCCGTCGTCGGTGCCGCAACCGAATGAATTCCGGGGCCGGCCCATGCTACGGGCCAGGGAGCAGGCCTATCGCGCGCGCGCCGCCGCCGCCATGGATACGCTTATCAGCCGCGGCACTCTGCGTGCTCGGTCGGCCCAGATTGTCGCTCGCATGCTGAATAAGGAGGATCCGGACATCATGGCCGCGGACATCGCCGAGTGGCGCGACGTGCTCAGGGCCAACTTGCCGGAGGAAGGCCGGGCTGAACGCCAAGTGGTGAGCGCCGAGCTCGGAATCGATGTGTTCAAGCAGTCGCTTCAGCAGCTGGAGGGCATGCCCCGCGCCGAGGCGCCCGCTCTTCGCCGTGCCTTGGAGGCCTGGCTAGCCCGTTAGCGGTTCCAGGGCCGCCTGTATCGCGCTATAGAAATCCAGAAAATGAGCGAGGGGCGGCAATCTGTCGTGCCGGTTAAGAAGTTTCTGGCGATCGCACTTGTTGCGGGTGTGCTTGTGAGCGGCTGCGAATCCGTGAGCTCGAATCCCGAAAAGGAAATTGGTCCAGCAGGAGACCTCATAGGTACATCCTGGTTGGCCACCGACATCGTCGGAAAGGGCATGGCCGAGGGCGCCAAGTCGACACTTGATTTCGTGGAAGCCGGAAGAGTGGCCGGTCGCGGCGGCTGCAACCGCTTCTTCGGCGCCGTAACCATCGACGGACATTCCATTGAATTTGGCAAGATCGGATCCACAATGATGGCTTGCCCGCCGCCGATGATGGAGCAGGAAAAGCGATATCTGGATGCACTCGGCCAAGCCAAGCGGTTTGAGGTGAAGGACGGGATGCTGTTCATCTATGGCACCGGCCCGGTCCCTGTCATCCAATTCACCCAAACCGAGCCGGAATAGCCTCTCCGAAAAGGCGCGTCTCCGGCTTGCAAAACCAATCGCTGGAAGATCGGGGCAGGCCAGTCGGCTCGGTGGCCTTTGGTTCGGCTTCGGGTCCGGAAGCGCGCGGAATGCGTCTGATTTCCTAAAAGCATCTCCCTTTCCTGCTCAGTGCAACAAAATTGCAAAAAACATTGCTAGGTTGCGAACCAATTCGTAACCATTTGTGGGACTGTATTCAGAAACGGGGAGTGGATTATGGAGTTTATCGAAGGCATTTTTACCGCCATCGGCGATGTAACCTGGGGGTGGGCACTCATTCCCATCCTGGTAATTTTCGGCGTGTTCTTCACGTTGGCCTCGAACTTCGTTCAGTTCCGTTTTTTCGGGCGCATGTTTGGGGTGCTGCTCGGTAAGCAGAAGGGTGCGGAAGGACACATCAGTTCCCGTGAGGCGCTGTTTGTCAGCGTCGGCGGCCGGGTCGGCGGCGGAAATATTGCGGGCGTCGCCGTCGCGATTACGCTCGGTGGTCCGGGCGCTGTGTTCTGGATGTGGGCGATCGCACTGGTGGGCATGGCGACCAGCCTGTTTGAATGCACGCTGGCCCAAGTTTACAAGCGCACAGATCCAGATGAAGCGGGCACCTACCGTGGCGGTCCCGCCCAGTACATCATCCACGGGTTGGGCAATCATTACAAATGGCTGGCCATCCTTTACGCGATCTCCCTGATCGCGGCATTCGCGCTCGGCTTCAACGCGTTCCAGGGCAACACCGTGGCGGGTGCAGTAAAGGACAGTCTGGGTATCGACAGGATTTGGACAGGACTCTTGCTGGCCGTCATCGCCGGTTTCGTCGTTTACGGCGGAATCAAGCGGATTGCCCACGTCGCCGATATCGTGGTCCCGCTCATGGCCTTTATCTACATCGGAATGGCCCTCGTGATTATCGTGTTCAACATCGCCGAAATTCCTGCCGTAATCGCCATGATCGTCAAGAACGCTTTCGGTATCGAAGAAGCGGTTGGCGGCGGCATTGGGGCGGCCATCGCCCAAGGACTTCGCCGCGGGCTGTTCTCCAATGAGGCGGGCCTCGGCAGCGCCCCGAACGTGGCGGCAACGGCGTATGTGCGCCATCCCATTAACCAGGGAATCGTTCAATCACTATCGGTGTTCATCGACACCATCATTATCTGTTCCTGCACAGCCTTCATGATCTTGTTGGGCTCGGTCTATGTGCCTGGAGCAGAAGGTATCGACGGTGTAGTTTTGGTTCAGGACTCCTTGGAATCACACGTCGGCACATGGAGCCAGTACTTCCTGACGGCGGCCATCATGTTGTTTGCCTTCAGCTCTATCATCTACAACTACTACCTCGGTGAGAACGCCCTCACTGTGTTCACCGAGAGCCACATATCCCGTCACATCCTGCGGATCGCCGTCATCGGCTTGGTGTTTCTCGGGTCCTCGGCCCCCGGCGCCACAGCCGTGTTCTTCTTCTCCGATCCGATGATGGGTGTTCTGGCCCTAGTCAACCTTATCGCCATTCTCATGTTGTTTCCGGTGGGCATGCGGGTCCTCAAGGACTTTACGGATCAGTTGAAGGCAGGAAACGACGAGCCAGTGTTCGATCCACAGAAGTTCCCGGATTTGGATATCGACGAAACAGCCTGGGACAAGAAATAGTCTCCGTTCAGCGGGCCACCGGCGGTACCATTTTCCTGCCGCCGGTGGCCAAAATTTTCGTTCTTTAACGGCCATAGCGAGATGAGCGGAACCAAGTGCATTTGCGTGATCTATACGGGCGGCACCCTGGGCATGGTGCGGTCCGCTCGCGGCTACATCCCGGCGCCAGATCTGGGTGGGCTGCTAAGAACAAGGATGCCGCAGCTCCGGGCCGAGGGTATTCCACGCTACGAACTGGTGGAGATCAACCCGCCCATCGACAGTGCCAACGTGACGCCCGAATTCTGGTACGACTTGGCAGCGCGGGTTTGCGCGTTGGTACCCCACTACGATGGGTTCGTTATCGTCCATGGCACCGATACCTTGGCGTACACAGCGTCGGCGTTGTCTTTTCTGCTGGCGGGCGCGGCCAAGCCGGTGGTGCTGACCGGGGCGCAGATCCCGCTGGTGGAGCTTCGTTCCGACGCCCACGCCAATTTGGAGGCCGCCCTGATCGTTGCGGCGCGCGCGGCCACATCGGAAGTTACCGTGGTGTTCGGCCGCCGCCTGCTGCGCGCAAACCGAACCATCAAGACCGACTCCACCGCCTTGGATGCGTTCGATTCTCCGAGTTTCTCGCCGTTGGCGGATCTCGGCTCTTATATTCAGTTTCACGATGTGCCCAAACTACCGCCGGTGGGACCGGTAGAATGGCTGGAGCCCCTGGCCTACCGCCCCAGCACCATCGTCGTGCTGCCGATCTTTCCGGGCATTCACGCCGACATGGTCAAGGGCGTGGTCGACGCCGGCGCGCAAGGCCTGATCCTCGAGTGCTATGGCCGGGGAACCGCGCCTGACTGCAACGAAGCGTTGATCCATGTTCTTGGCGAGGCCATCGACGGCGGTGTGGTCGCCGTGGCAGTCTCCCAGTGCCTCGACGGCCATGTAGCTCTCGGAACCTACGCGGCGGGCTCGGCACTCGCGGAATGCGGGGTGGTCAGCGGCTTCGACCTGACCCGCGAAGCCGCCTTCGCCAAGATGCACACCCTGTTCGCGCGCGAACTCGGCAGCCGGGAGATCGCCGAAAAAATGCAGCAGAACCTTCGAGGCGAGCTCACCCCGGACCCGGAACCCTAACTTTCTTCGCTGGCGTAGACCGGCGTGTCCGATGCGCCGTGATAGAAACACCAGCGAACGGTGTTGGGATGAACTTGGAAGACCGCCGAGGCCATTGTGTTTTCCTCGTCCGGATCGTCGGCGTCGCGCCTCCAAAGGGGCAGGCCAGGCCCCTCGGTATCGCGGAGGATCGTCATTGGATCGCGGCAGCCATCGGCAAGCATCTTGGATCCGCGCGCCTGGCGGTCCCGCGACGAGGTGGTGACGGTCTGGTCGAAGCCGTCTTGCGGGATCAGCAAGGCATGGTTGGCGTGAACGGACGGCGCCATGACCGTTCGCGCCACCACTTGGCCGCCGCCGTATTCCACGCTGATGATCCTCGGGTCGCCGGCTTGGGCGAGCGTGAGATGGAAGCCGCCGCTGACGGGCGCATCGCGCAGCATCGCCAGCGCCGCATCCAAGGTATCTGCGTCCACCACCGCGCGCGACAGAACCATCCTAGGGATTTGCGGCCGGAAGTTACATAGACGCAGATTGTTCGTGGTCGCTACCAGACCCTTGCCGGAAACTGCGAACGTATGCCCGCGGATCGACCCCGGATAGCAGAACGCCAGAAAGCCCCCGTGGGCGCCGGACGCGGTCTCGGCAATGAAACAGCGCCCGTCGAACGCCGCCAAGCCGTCCTCGTTGTGCGCGACCACCGGCGCTTCACCG
>CAKZLS010000200.1 GCA_937127205.1 uncultured Rhodospirillales bacterium | reverse complement strand
GGCGGTTCGCTGCCTGCGCTGGCTTCCGAAGCGTCTCAGTGCCACGATTCTCAATCACGCCCTAAAGCGTACGCTTAAAGCCGAGATTGTTACCTGCCAGTTACGCACCCTGTCGCAGGTCATCGACGATCACGGGATCGATCAAATTGACATTCTGAAGATTGATGTGGAGAAGGCGGAACTGGACGTGTTGCTGGGCATCGACGAAATCGATTGGCCCAAAATTAAACAAACAGTGCTCGATGTGCATGACGACGATGGCCGTCTGAACACGGTTATTGAGATTCTGCGCAAGAACGGTCTGGCCGAGATCACGGTGGAACAGCCGCCAACTCTTAAGAACTCCAACATTTATACTGTTTTTGCTATCAGGAAAGCCCGGACCGAAAGCGGCCGAACATTAACGACAAGCGCGGAAGTTTCTGGAGAATGCGCGTTGGCGAAAATTGCTTGAGCGCTCGAGTCCGTTGGCGGTAGATGATCAGCCTATCGGAGCATGGTTTAGAAATTAGCGCTTTGCCCGTGGGTGGGCGTTGCGGTGGACGGCGCTGAGGCGTGCGACATCTACGTCAGTATAGCGTTGCGTGGTGGACAGCGAAGCGTGGCCAAGCAATTCTTGAATGGTTCTAAGATCACCGCCGCCGGCGAGTAGATGCGTTGCGAAACTGTGTCTGAGTGCATGGGGAGTTGCCGTTTCCGGGAGTGCAAGCAGCGACCTCACCTTGCGCATTTGCCGCTGGACCACTCCGGGGTTTAGCCGCTTGCCCTGAGCACCGACAAACAACGGATCCTCGCCCTTCAAGTCGTAAGGGCAGGCATTAAGATAGGCGCTTATGGCTTCGATTACGGCCGGCAGGACCGGCACAATCCGGTCCTTTTTTCCTTTGCCCAAGATGCTTATGACATCGCCACGCGGAGCGTCATGACGGTTGAGTGCCAGAGCCTCACCAATACGGAGTCCGCAACCATAGAGGAACAGGAACAATGCGGTATCACGCAAACCGATCCAGCCCTCGTTGGAGAGGTCCGTTGCACAATCGATCGATTTCGCCGCTTCGTTTTCGGAGAGCGGCTTCGGTACGGGCTTGGGAAGCTTAGGCGTGCGAATCGCGAATATGGCCGCGTTGTGGGCCAGGTCTCGCTTGTCAAGAAAACGAAAAAAGCTTCTCAGGGTTGCCATCGCGCGGGCCGTTGACGTTCGCGCCAGCCGACGCGAACTGCGTTCCGCAAGGTAGGCGCGGAAGTCGGTCGTTGTCAGAGTCTCCAAGTCACGGAGCGATGGCGGCGCGCCCAGATGACGGCCAACGAAAGTAAAGAACGCTTTGATGTCGCGGATGTAGGCTAGAACGGTATTGTCGGATACCCGGCGTTCATTGGAGAGCCACGTACGCCAAGCTTCGACCGCTGAATGAACGGAGGGGTACGTGCCATCGGCGGTCAAGCCGGACTCTCATAGGACCGATGGATGCAGAACCCAACAACGCTGGCAAGAAATGCGAACAGCTCCGTGCCCTGACTGGGATGAAAACCGTCCTCTCGATGGCAGCCCAATGCCAATATGCCGGATGGCGCGATCGGTCCCGGATCCAATCGCGCAAAGGCGGCGGACCGAATCTGTTCGCATTCATTGCCGAACATTTGAGCTTCATCCGCTAGATCGGCCAAAAGAAGGACGGGCTGACCGGCTCCGAGCATGTAATCCACCTCACCGGCAACCAAGGGAGCGACCGGGAGGGCGCCGAAATCGACAGATCCCGTTTGCTCGAGTGCGAGCGCGACGACATCAACGTCGAGAATTTCCGGCAGTTGGTGGTTAATCGCCTCCACCACCTGCTCAAGGCTGTTGGCACCCAGCAGCTTGAGAACGGCCGCATGGGTTTTCTGTTGATACGCCATGTTGGAACGGCTGGTTTCGATGACTTCCGTCGCACAGTCCCGAAGTCCGTCCATCTGCTCGCGCAGTCCTTCCACAATAAATTGCCGGATGTCGACGACGGTATCTCCCGCCATGCGTTGCGGAGGCTCCAGGGCGGCCAGCAAATCAGGCTGAAGCGCAAAGAAATCTGGATTGCGGCGAAGGTAACTGGCAACCTGCTCTGCGGTTAGAGCGTCACAGCTGTCGATTTTTGTCACAGAGACGACCCCCTGGTTTTTGTTCCATTCATTACGCCCTATAACAGATTCGTTTCGCAAAAACTAAGCGTTAAACGCCTTTTATGATCGAAAAGTTTAAGAGCGTGTCTCCCGTGCAACGCCTGTACGGGCCGGACGACCGGATCGCGGTGTTGCTGCCGCTTCCGTTGGCAGGCGCCTATGATTATTTGGTGCCGAGCGGCATGACTGTGGCTGCCGGGTCGTTTGTAGCGGTGTCATTTGGTCGACGGGAGTTGTTCGGTGTCGTCTGGGGCAGCGGATCCGGCGATGTGGACGCGCAAAAGCTTAAACCGATTCTCCAGGTATGCCCCGTCCCCGTGTTGCCGTCTGTATCTCGGGAGTTCGTAGACTGGGTCGCAGCGTACACCGTGCACAGTGCCGGTGCCGTTCTTCGCATGGTGATGAGCGCTCCGGACGCGCTGAAACCACCGAAGCCCAGGGTCGCGTACACGAGCGTTCCCGCGCCGCCCGAGATCCGCCTCACGTCCGCCAGGGAGCGGGTGTTGGAAGTACTGGCCGACGGAACGCCCCGTTCGATCGCCGAACTGGTCCGTGATGCCGGTGTCGGTGCTCCTGTCGTGAAGGGGCTTTTGCAGGCCGGCGCCGTTCAGGCCGTCGAGACAGTGATCGAACAACCGCCCGGGCCCGATTGGCAATGCCCGGGGCCCGTGCTTTCTCGGGAACAGTCCGACGCAGCGGATTACTTAAGGAAAGCGGTTACGGGGGGATTTGGCGTAGCGGTTCTGGATGGCGTTCCGGGATCCGGAAAAACCGAGGTTTACTTCGAAGCCATCGCCGAAACCCTAAAGCAGGGGCAACAAGTATTGGTGCTGCTGCCGGAGATCGCTCTCGGCGCTCAATGGCTTTCACGTTTTCAAGTTCGCTTTGGTGCCCCACCGGCGCAGTGGCACTCCGATCTCAATCGTGTTCAGCGGCGCCGGACCTGGCGCGCAGTTGCCGAGGGTCGCGAAAGCGTTGTGGTGGGCGCGCGCTCCGCCCTTTTTCTTCCGTTTCCGAATCTGGGCCTGATCGTCGTTGATGAAGAGCATGAAATGGCCTTTAAACAGGACGATGGGGTCGCCTATCACGCACGCGACATGGCCGTGGTTCGGGCAAATTTGGGTGCCATTTCGATTGTTTTGGCGTCGGCAACGCCCTCATTGGAAACGGTCGCCAACGTTCGGAACCGGCGCTATAGCCGCTTAAAATTGCCTAAGCGTCATGGCGGGGCAACCGTGCCCTCCATAGCGATTGTCGACTTGCGGGCGGCAGTCTCTTCGCGGGGGAGCTGGTTGGCGCCGGAGATGTGCGACGCTCTGACACAAACCGCTGCAGAGGGTTCGCAATCTTTGCTGTTTCTCAATCGCCGCGGTTACGCTCCGCTCACGCTTTGCCGCGCCTGCGGCCATCGCTTGCGCTGCCCAAGCTGCACCGCTTGGCTGGTCGAACACCGGCTCTTAAGCAGGTTGCAGTGCCATCACTGTGGCTATTCCGTCCCGGTCCCGAAAGCCTGCCCGGAATGCGGCGCCGCTGATAGCTTGGCGGCCTGCGGTCCCGGGGTCGAGCGGCTGGCAGAGGAATTTGAGGCTACGTTCCCCGAGCTGCGTTACACCCTCGCAACCAGCGATACACTAACCGGTCCCCGGGCGGCGGCAGAACTCGTCCGGCGCATCGAGGCTCATGAGGTGGACGTCATCATCGGAACCCAGATTGTTGCCAAAGGCTATCACTTCCCGCTGTTGACCTTGGTGGGCGTGGTCGATGCGGACATCGGATTGGCGGGCGGCGATCTGCGGGCCGCGGAACGCACCTACCAGCTTCTCTATCAGGTAGCCGGTCGCGCCGGCCGTGAGCAACGTCGGGGCAAAGTTCTTGTGCAAACTCATATCCCGGATCACCCGGTGATCAAGGCCTTGAGCGGAGGGGATAGGAACGCATTTCTTGCCGCGGAGGATGAGGCCCGTCGCGAGGCGGGGATGCCACCGTTCAGCCGGCTCGTGGCGCTCATCGTGTCGGGGTCAGACGAATCGACAGTCGAGGCGTCCGCTCGCAAACTGGCGAGGGTTGCTCCGGCTGGGGATGGCATTAGAGTGTTGGGGCCGGCGCCGGCGCCCATGTCCTTCTTACGGCGACGTCACCGTTGGCGTCTATTGTTGAAAACGCCAAAAAATGTGAATGCATCGGCACTGGCGCGAAAGTGGTTGGGGTCTTGCCGATTGGTCAATTCCGTGCGTGTACAGATTGACGTAGACCCTTACAACTTCCTTTAGTGGGTAGACTATGTTTCTTTTGTTTGATGAGTATTGCAGTGGGTTATGTACCAACTCAGGTGCGGTCGCGCCCTCCAAACGTTATCAACCTAGGGTTTATATCGGGCTGCGGGCAAGCGTTTGCTGTGCTGCAGCATGACAGCCCATGAGGGCTTTGGGTCGATGCCGACACGATCCGCTGTTTGCTTGGCAGAGTGGGAAAATTTCGCACGATTTGAGGGACTGTGCGGCGCGGGAGTCGGGTTGCAAGGCCCGAATGAGTATGTTAGATAACAGCCGCTTCGGGGGCGACGAACGCTCGCGCAGGGGTTTGATACGGATCACAGGGGAATCCTGGTCCGGAAACAAGAAAAAAGTCGAGGGTTTTAGGGGTGACATCCAAGTCCACAGGCTCCGCCAGCGTCGCTGATCGTTACGCGTCCGCACTCTTCGAATTGGCTGAAGCGGATAAGGCAGTGGACCAAGTCGCGGAAGAGCTTGATGGCTTGAATGGGATGATCCGCGAAAGTAACGACCTCCAGCGGCTCATCCTCTCTCCCGTTATTTCTCGCAATGATCAGAGCAACGCTTTGGATGCCCTGCTCGACAAATCGGCTGCCAGTGGACTGACTCGACGCTTCGTCGGTTTAGTGGCGCGGAATAGACGACTTTTTGCATTGCCTCAGATGATTGCGGCTTTTCAAGACATGTTGGCAGGCCGACGCGGCGAGACAACCGCGGAGGTTATATCAGCCAAAGCGCTGTCAAAATCTCAGTTGGCCGCTCTGTCGGAAGCGCTCACCAAAACGGTGGGAAGCAAGGTCGCGGTGTCACCGAGCGTTGATTCTGAATTGCTGGGTGGGCTGGTCGTCAAGGTGGGCTCACAAATGGTTGATAGTTCTCTGCGCACGAAGCTGCATAGATTGCGCCTTTCCATGAAGGGAATTGGATAATGGAAATCCGGGCCGCGGAAATCTCCGCCATAATCAAAGAACAAATCGCCTCTTTCGGGACCGAGGCGGAAGTTGCGGAGGTCGGCACTGTTCTCTCCGTAGGGGACGGCATCGCCCGTGTCTACGGCATGGACAAGGTCGAAATGGGTGAGATGGTCGAGTTTGCCGATGGCACGAAGGCCATGGCACTCAACCTAGAAGAGGACAACGTCGGCGTGGTGTTGTTCGGCGATGACCGCAACATCCGCGAGGGCGATACGGTCAAGCGGACCGGTGCGATCGTTGACGTTCCCGTTGGCAAGGGATTGCTGGGGCGGGTCATTAACGCGGTGGGCGACCCCATTGACGGGAAAGGCCCCATTGAGTCCTCGGAACGCCGTGTTGCCGATGTCAAAGCGCCCGGCATCATCCCTCGGAAATCGGTCCACGAGCCGGTACAGACGGGCCTTAAGGCCATCGACAGTCTAATCCCCGTCGGCCGAGGACAGCGCGAGTTGATTATCGGCGATCGCCAGACTGGGAAGACGGCGATCATCGTCGATACCATCATCAATCAAAAACGAATTAACGACCGCGCCAAAGACGATTCGGAAAAGCTCTATTGCATCTATGTCGCTATCGGCCAGAAGCGCTCTTCCGTGGCGCAACTCGTTAAAACTCTGGAAGAGTACGACGCGTTCGAGTACTCGGTCGTTGTCGCTGCTACTGCGTCAGAAGCGGCGCCGCTTCAGTTTTTGGCGCCTTTCACGGCGTGTACTATCGGTGAGTATTTCCGTGACAACGGCATGCACGCCGTCGTCTTTTACGATGATCTATCCAAGCAGGCCGTGGCCTATAGGCAGATGTCTCTCTTGCTGCGACGCCCCCCGGGACGCGAAGCGTACCCGGGCGACGTATTCTACCTCCACTCCCGCCTGCTCGAGCGGGCCGCGAAAATGGACGACGCTTTCGGGTCCGGGTCGTTAACCGCATTGCCGGTCATTGAGACCCAGGCCGGTGACGTTTCTGCCTATATTCCGACTAACGTCATCTCGATTACCGATGGTCAGATCTTCCTTGAGACCGAGCTGTTTTACCGCGGCATTCGACCGGCGGTTAACGTCGGCATTTCCGTTAGCCGCGTCGGTTCGGCCGCTCAAATCAAGGCCATGAAGAAGGTGTCGGGATCCATCAAGCTTGAGCTTGCCCAGTATCGAGAGATGGCGGCGTTTTC
>CAKZLS010000199.1 GCA_937127205.1 uncultured Rhodospirillales bacterium | reverse complement strand
CGGCGATCCGGATAACTACCTAATGGATCACACCGCGATCACGTTCATGATGGGGCCGGACGGTCAGTTCGTGCAGCACTTCAGCCACGACGCGACGCCCGAGGACATGGCCGAGCGCATGCGGAAAGTGATGGCCGAGGCCGGCGTTTGACACCAGGCCTGATCGTCGCCGCCCCCGCTTCGGGAAGCGGCAAGACGCTTTTTACGCTGGGGCTGTTGCGGCATTTGGCGTCGTCGGGGGTGGCCGTTGCGTCCGCCAAGACTGGTCCCGATTACATCGATCCGGCATTTCACGCCGCGGCCAGCGGCCGACCGTGCCTCAATCTCGATCCGTGGGCCATGCGGCCGGAAACCCTTGCCGCCGCCGCCCGAGCGCTGACCGCAAACACCGAGGTGATCGTCTGCGAGGGGGTCATGGGGCTGTTCGATGGTGCCACCGTAACCGAGGGCTCGACGGCGGATCTGGCCGAGATTACCGGTTGGCCGGTGGTGTTGGTTATGGACGTCCGTGCTCAAGCGGCATCGGCCGCTGCGGTGCTCCGCGGCTTTGCCACCCATCGCCCCGGTGTGCGGGTGGCCGGTGTCGTTTTCAATCGTGTGGGCGGCGAGCGTCATACCGACATCCTCCGGGAAGCCTGCGCGCTCGCGGTCCCCGAGATCCCGGTTATCGGTTGGTTGCCGCGCGAACAGAGCCTGGCATTGCCGGAACGGCACCTCGGACTGGTGCAGGCCCTGGAGCATCCGGACCTCGAGGCTTTCCTGGAGCACGCCGCTGGGATGATCGGCCGCCATATCGACGTCGCGGCCCTGCGCCGGCTCGCGGTGCCGGAGCGGGGCGGGGCGGTCGCGAGTTCTTGTGCGCCCATCCGGCCGATCGGCCAGAGAATCGCCGTGGCTGAAGACGCCGCCTTTGCGTTTTCCTATCCACTCGTGATTGAAGGATGGCGGACAGCCGGCGCCGAGGTTCTTCCGTTTTCGCCGTTGGCCAACGCGGCGCCCGCGGCGGATGCCGATGCGATCTATCTGCCGGGCGGCTATCCCGAACTTCACGCCGGGCGGCTTGCCGCCAACGACAGGTTCATGGAAGGCTTGAGGGCATCGGCGGCCCGGGGTGCGACGGGGGGCGCGACGGTGTTCGGCGAGTGCGGCGGGTACATGGTGCTCGGAGAGGGGCTGGTGGACGGCGACGGCGTGCGTCACCGCATGTCCGGCTTGCTGCCTCTGGAAACGTCTTTCGCGGATCGCCGGCTGCACCTGGGTTACCGGCGGGTCACGCTCGAAGCGGATTGCCCATTGGGACCTGCGGGTTCCTACCTGCGCGGCCACGAGTTTCATTATGCGACCATTGTCCGAGAAGGCCCGGGACAGCCCTTGTTCCGATGTGCGAACGCAGGCGGGCATGATCTCGGCGAGGCGGGACGCGTTGCCGGCCGCGTCATGGGCTCGTTTGTCCACCTGATCGATGCCGAGGCCGCGGCATCGGTAGGTCTCGCATGACTGTCTGGATGTCTTCGGTGTTGACCCCCACCCGTTAAAAAGAGGACATTCCACCTGGCTGGGTCCTGCCGCGCAGCACTCAGGAAAAGCGCTAGGAGATTTCTTGAATGTCCGTCTCTTCAACCGCACCCGAGATTCCCTTCTGGAAGCAAAAGACGCTCGTGGAGATGTCCGCGGAGGAGTGGGAATCGCTTTGCGACGGATGCGGAAAATGCTGTCTGGAAAAACTAGAGGATTATGACAGCGGCGAAATCAGTCACACCAACGTTGCCTGCCGACTGCTCAATGTGCAGACGTGCCGGTGCACGCGCTATGACCAGCGCCTGCGCTTTGTTCCAAACTGTGTCCAACTGACTCCCGAGAGTATTCCCGAACTCACATGGCTGCCGTCCACCTGCGCCTATCGGCTTCTCGCCGATGGCAAAGACTTGCCCTGGTGGCACTACCTCGTGTCGGGAGACCGGGATCTGGTTCATTCCGTTGGCGCCTCGGTTCAAGGCCGGGCCATTCCGGAGCAACGAGCCGGGCCGCTCGAACACCACATCGTCACTTGGCCAACCTAATTAGTTTGAGACCGAAGGAAGATAACCCGTGACTGAGTCCCTCCGAGGCGTAATGGCCGCGGTTCTGACGCCGTTGGATGCGTCGCTCTCTCCCGACCGCACACGTATGGCGAGCCACTGCCGCTGGCTTCTGGAAAACGGATGCAATGGACTTGCCGTTCTCGGCACCACCGGAGAGGCTAATTCGTTTTCCGTCGATGAACGCATGGACTTGCTGGATCATCTCATCGAGGACGGGATCCCCGGCAATACTCTGCTGCCGGGAACCGGATGCTGCGCGGTGCCGGATACGGTCCGCTTGACCCGCAAGGCGATGGAATTAGGCGCCGGCGGAGTGCTCATGCTGCCGCCATTTTACTACAAAAACGTCAGCGACGATGGTGTATTCGCCGCTTATGCCGACGTCATCGAGCAGGTCGGGGACGCGCGGCTCAAAGTCTATCTCTATCATTTCCCGCAAATGTCGGGTGTGGCGCTCGGCCCGGTGCTGATCGAACGGTTGCTGAAACAGTATCCCGATACCATCGCGGGAATGAAGGACAGTTCCGGCAATTTCAGCAATATGGTCCACAATACCAACACGTTTCCCGGCTTTGCGGTGATCAGCGGTTCCGACGAGTTTCTGCTTCCCTTGCTCAAGGAAGGCGGAGCCGGGTGTATCACCGCGGTGAGTAACGTCGCGGTGTCCATCGCCGCGGAAGTGCACGCCGCGTGGGCCGCCGGCGATCTCGAGGACGCGGAGCGGGCGCAGGCCCGGCTGACACTGGTGCGGCGAGCGATCTCCGCTTATCCGCTGACCGCCGCTCTCAAGGAAATCCTGGCGCGCCATGGCGATGACGACGACTGGCGCCGGGTCCGCCCTCCGCTGAGAAATTTGGCCGCCGCGGAGGCCTCCGACGTGGCTCTTGCGCTGGACCTGCTCGGTTTTGAACCCCCGCCGCTGCCGTGAAGCTGCTGCAACGCCGGCGCGCTCCCGGCACCGTCCGAGAAAAGCACTTCTCGCTCAGCCTTCGAGGCCGATCCGTACCCCTCGTTGTTCGAAAGAATCCGCGCGCCAAACGGATCATCGTGCGGCTGAGCGGCGATGGAGATGGCGTTGTGGTCACGGTGCCGGCGCGCACGGCCTTCGATGAAGGCGTGCGCGCCGCCAAGCGCAACGCCGACTGGATTATCCAGCGTCTCGATGCCGTGCCGCCGCGCCTGCCGTTTGCCGACGGCGTGGCGATCCCGATCCTCGGCCGGGACCACACAATCAGATATCGCGCTAAGGGCCGCAGTGGCGTCCATCTTGAAGATGGCGAACTCGTCGTAACGGGTCCCGACGCGTTGCTTGCCGGCCGGGTCGATCGATGGCTCAAGAAGCGCGCCCGAACAGAAATTACGGTTCGCGTCGCCGCCAAGACCGCCCGATTGGGGCGCCCGGCTGGCCGCATCACGGTGCGCGACACCCGGTCACGGTGGGGATCGTGCTCATCGCGGGGAAACCTGTCGTTCTGCTGGCGGCTGGTGATGGCGCCGGAGGCGGTTCTCGACTACGTGGTGGCGCATGAGGTCGGCCATTTGGCCGTTCCCAACCACGGGCCGCAATTCTGGCGGACGGTGGCGACACTGACCGATGACGTCGAGAGCGCCCGGCTTTGGCTCAGGCGCTACGGTAGAGCCCTCCACCGCTACGGGTGAGCGAAACGCTCATACGCGACATTGATCGCAAGCTTCGGATAGATTCCATCATGTGGCACGCTACCATGGGAGCATGGATACAAACATCATACCCTCCTTGACCGAAGATCAGTGCTGGCGCGCCGTGCTAGATCGCGATTCCAACGGCGACGGCCGGTTCGTCTACGCCGTGCGTTCAACCGGGATCTTTTGCAGGCCGTCGTGCCCAAGCCGCCGGGCCGGGCGCGAGCAAGTCACCTTTTATGCCCTTGCCGAGGCGGCGGCCCGGGCCGGCTACAGGCCCTGCAAACGCTGCCGGCCGGAGCGCACGGAGGTCGTCCACCCTCATAGTGCCACGGTTCAGGCCGTTTGCCGGTCTATTGAGAACCACGAGGAAGGCGTGCAAACGCTCGCCCACCTGGGCGCAGAAACCGGCCTAAGTCCAAGCCATCTGCAGCGCCTGTTCAAGTCGCTCATGGGCATATCGCCGCGTCAATATGCCGAGGCGGTCCGGCTGGAGCGGTTGAAGCGCGGCCTCAAGGATGGTGAGCCCGTGGCCTCCGCTTTGTACGGCGCCGGCTACGGTTCATCAAGCCGGCTTTACGAGAAGGCTCCGGTGCGGCTGGGGATGACGCCGGCCTCTTTCGCCAAGGGTGGGCGCGGCGCAAACATTACCTACGCCATTGTTGATCACGCGGGGTTGGGACCGCTCGGGAAATTGCTCGTGGCGGCCACCGAACGCGGTATCTGCATGGTCGCCCTCGGCTCGGCGGACGCGGAGTTGGAAAGAGATCTCCATGACGATTACCCGCTTGCCGCGCTCCGGCGCGACGACGCGAGCCTGTCCGAGTGGGTGAGCGCCATTGTCGATCTGGCGGAAGGCCATCCGCCACACGCCGACTTGCCACTCGACATCCGCGCGACGGCCTTCCAGTGTCGGGTGTTTGAGCAACTGAGCGCGATTCCCTGCGGAAAGACTCGAAGCTATGGAGAAATCGCGGCCGCGCTGGGTCAACCGGGAGCCGCCCGAGCCGTCGGGCGTGCCTGCGCCACCAACCCCGTGGCCGTTGTGGTGCCGTGCCATCGGGCGGTCGGCGCGAGTGGATCCATGCGCGGATATCGGTGGGGTCTAGACCGCAAGCAAGCCTTACTCGCGCGCGAGCGGAAAGAGCAACAATCAAGGTAAGGTTCAGCGGCCGCTGGATTGCCGTTTTCGCCGGCGGTGAACGCAGCATTTGCTGATGGTACGCCATTGGCGTACGCGACCGTTTTGAGAGATTGAATTCGCCAAAAAGCCAATGGGGCAAGTGCACCAAATACACTTCCACAGATTCCTATACTACCCAAATGGGGCAAATCCTTGACAAACTTAAGCCGCTGGGAGTTTAATGCCCCCATATGGGGTGGTGAAATTGTTACCACCGAGGGGATGGCGCTGTGTGAATACAGTGAGAGTTGGTTCGCTTGCCGTGGCCCATACTCGGGTGGCACGGGACGGAGAGGCGGAAAGGAGGGGTTCGGGTACTAGATAAGCGCGGGCGTTTCCGCGTGAAAAGGGACAAAATCCTTACAGGACACGCAACACCGATGCGGATCTCCGACTTTATTGAGCGGTCGAATGCGGCCGGATCTCCCGACGATGTATTCGATCTTCTCGGCCAAGCCGTCACCGACTACGGCTACAACCGCGTTGCGTTCGGCGCTGTGACGCCGGCCGCTCAAGACATGCTCGCCTTGGGCAACTTGAAGCCGGCTGTTGCGTTGAACTATCCTGACGATTGGGTAAAGCGCTATTTTGAAGAGAGCTATCAAGAAGTCGATCCCATCGTGCTGTTGGCATCAACCCGGGCCGCCCCCATGCTCTGGTCCGATTTGCAGGCGGGCGAGGATCTCTCTCCCAAACAAAAGAAGATGTTTTCGGAAAGCCGGGAGGCGGGGCTGCTCAATGGCCTGAGTATTCCGGTCCACGGCCCGCTCGGCGAGAGCTATGTCGTTAGCATGGCCACGGACGCCGCCAAATCCAGCAACGGAAACGACTTGGGATCCTTGCAGGTCCTGGCTATTCAATTTCAGCTGGCCTACTCACGGATCGCGCGCCAACATCCTGAAGCCCGAAAGGGATACCACCTTACGGAGCGCGAACGCGAATGCCTCCTGTGGACCGCGCGTGGCAAAAGCGCGTGGGCGATCGGTATGATTCTTGGCGTATCTGAACACACCGTAAATTTTCATTTGAAAAGCGTGATGAAAAAGATGGGGACGACCAATCGCGTCACGGCGGTCGTCTCAGCCATCCAGAACGGAATGATCGCTCCTTAGTCGTTCAAAAGACGTTTGAACCGCCTGATCATCGGAGTACCGGAGCGATTCAGCCCTAGCCACCGGCGGATTACTCCGGGAAGAGCTGGTCTAACTTCTCAAGTTCTTCCGCCCCCACTTGCCGAGGATTGCCGGCGAGAATCCCGGTCACGTTTCTGAAGCGGCCACCGATATGCATGCCCTGGCCATCGATGACCAGTTCCCGGATTTCCTTTTCATGGGTGGAGCCGCGCATTTTCAGCACGGTGATCCCTCGGCGCATGGCGCCGAACAGCTCCACATATCTCAAAAGGATGATCGAGTCGGTGATGGATGAGATGTGCGACTCCGTCACGGACATGCCGCCCGTCAGCGAGGGGGTGGTCGCGGTGAATAGACCGATGATTTCCTGGTGTTTGATGAAGGACGTGATCCCAAGCACGAATTCGCGAAAACCGCGAACCGTAGCAATGCGCTCAAGAGCGGACAGGCTGTCCACGGCGATGCGATTCGGTTTAAAGTCCTCAATCTGTTGTTTGACGTGAATGAGGTGGTCCTCAAGGCTTGCCGCTTCCGGATACTCGCAAACGACCCTCAATTTGCCTTCCTCCTCGAGACGGTCGAAATCCGTGCCCCAGCCAATGGCGTTTCGTCCTAATTGCTCGCGGCTTTCCTCGAAGGCGAATAGGAGGCACCGCTCGTCGGCGGCGGCGCCACCGTCGATAAAATGGGTGACCAGAAGGGTTTTGCCCGTGCCGGTAGCCCCGGAAACGAGAATAATCGAATCACGGAAAAGTCCGCCTCCACACATTCTGTCCAGCGGTTCGTTGCCGGAGGTCACCCGGACGTCCCCGGAGCGCTGCTTCAGCTCAATCGCGGAAAGCGGAATAACGATAATTCCTTCTTGCGGGATGACGGTAAACGGATATTCGCCCTTGCGATGCGTTGTGCCCCTGAACTTTAGGATTTCGATCGTTCTGCGACGCTTTTCTTCTTCGAGAATATTGCGAAGAATAATGACCCCGTCGGCGACGAATTCCTCGATCCCGTGGCGTGCAATTTCACCATATTGGTCGGTGCGTTCGCCGGTTAGAACCGCCGTCACCTCCAGATCCTTGAGCGCCGACGCGATCCTGAAAAGTTCGTGTCTGACCCTTTTCTTGTTCGAGAAATGCCCGAATATCGCGCCAATCGAATCGAGGACGACCCGCTTCGCGCCGATGCTGCGCACAGCATGCTCAATCCGGGCCAATAACGCGCCAAAATCGTAATCGCCAACTTCGGCCACCTCATGAGAGGGCTCGGGAGAGACATCAACGAAGGCCCACGATTTCTCAGCCTCCCAATTGCCGATGTCCCAGCCGAAGCTCATCATGTTGCGGCGAATATCCTCTGGACGCTCCTCGAAGGTAACGAACACGCCCCTTTCGTCGAGTTGACGAATTCCCTCCGCGAGAAACTGCGCGGCAAATATGGTTTTGCCGCTTCCGGCGCTTCCGGCGACCAGCGCGGTCCGACCGGCCGGCATGCCGCCGTCGGCAATGAAGTCGAAACCTGGAATGCCGGTGACGGTTTTTTGCACAGATTGAGTGAGCTGGACCTTGTTCATCGCGTTATTTTACTTTCTTGCTTGATCCTTTTTATCCCAAACGGCCAAGTCCAGACCGACAAGGACGGCGTCCCGATCGGAAAGATCTCCGACGACCCGTCTCAGCGGTGGTGGAAGTTCCTTCACGAGGGTTGGCGTCGCCAGAATCTTCTCGTTTTCAGCCAACTGCGGCCGTTCGAGTACGTCGATCACCGCCAATTCAAACTGCCCGGACAAGTCGGTATCGCAAATGGACCGCAAATTGGCGATCGCCTGCTGCGTTCGCGCAGTTTGGCCCGCGATATAAAGCTTCAAAAGATACTTGGCCATAGATTCAGTCTTTCGCTCCCGGACGAGATACTGTCTGCTTGCTTGGGACACGATTTTGTGCACGGGGGACCCGGCGTCCCCAGGAAAGCCTCCTATAATAGGAAACCAAGTGTCCCATCAACTGGAGAAGTAGCAAACGTCCCTCTTCAATGGCGGCATTGGAATCCGTAACAAATCGGCTTTGCAACTTACGAGAAACAGCAGACTTGTGAATTTCAACCAAGTCCCGCGGACCCGTATTCAGATCGCCCAGGCGATCCGCGAGATCGTGAAGCTCTTCCCTGACAATGCTTTTTTCATCTTCCGTATCGGCTTCCAACAATCGGTTGAGAAGCGATCCATAAATTTCGGTTTCCGCGCTGAATTCACTGGGGCGCGCCTCTTTCAACGGAGTGGAAGAAAGGCTTCTGAGCGTTGCCGTCAGATTGGATGGCCCGCAGAGTGTTCCGAGCCGGGCCATCTCGTTTTCCCGCTCTTTCTTTGTTCGCAAATCATCAAGCCGGCGCTGAATTCTGTACCGTTCAATGGAATGGCGTGCCACCCGCTGCAGCAATGGCACGATGACCTCTTCGCCGCCAAGACAATCCCGCGCACCGGACTGAATAGCCTGGGTGGCGAATGCGCGGTCGTACTCTTGAGTGAGGACAACAATCGGCATATCGGGAGATCGGCTGCGCAAGGACTTCGTAATCTCCAGAGTGTCGGCGCTGGGTGCGCGAATGCCCAGTAGAATGAGATCCAATTCGCCGCCTTCGACAACAGCGAGGGCTTCATCTAACTCCGCAACAACAACAATTTCGTACTCTGGACATGTTTTGTCCGGGACCAAAGCGTTGCGCGCTAAATCCACGCGTTCGTTATTGTCTTCGACGAGCAATACTTTGAATGCCGCCTCATTCATTTTATAAATTGCCTGGAAGTGTTTTCCATAAACGTTGTTAACTAATAGATATGGCACGGCACCGGAAGATATTTTTTCCGTTGCGCTATTTGCCGCCAGGTTTTAACCGTGCTCGCGTTGGGCACGAGTCCGCCAATTCGTGACAGGCATTGAGGCGCGAAGGATTTGCAGAACCGACGAGTACATCGTTGTAGGAAGCGCATCGCGGAAAGTGTTTCCACCGGATTGGGCACACGTTTCAAATGACTGAAAAGCGCCTGCTCATCGTGGATGACGAACCGAAATTCGCGTCATTTGTCCAGAAGGTCGCGACCGGCATCGGATACGAGGTGGAAGTCACCCATCATGGCGCCGATTTCCAGCGCGCGTATCTGCGTCGGCCGCCAGATGTAACCGTAATCGACATGGTCATGCCGGATATCGATGGCAACGAGCTGATTCTTTGGCTGGTCAAGCAGCAGTGCGAGGCCGACATCATCATCATCACCGGATACAGTCCGGACTACGCGATCAATGCCAGGCTTCTTGCCGAGTTCAAAGGTTTGCGGCCTGTCAAGAGCCTGAGTAAGCCGGTCAGTGTGCCGCAGCTGCGCAAGGTCCTCCTGAATGTCGGTGGCGGCACCGATGCTCCAAAGATCGAAGAGAGGAATGAGTGAGGGGTTACAGGAGACTTGTTTCCCTCCTCCTTATCATGGCCGTTGTGGCCATTTCCATTGCGAGCGTCGCTATCGGTGTTCTCTACAACACCGCTGTGGAGGAGGACAGGCGGCGGTTGGCGGAGCTGGCAAAAAGTCAGGCTCGGCTCCTTGAGGAGATGGCCCGGTTCCAGCAACAGTACAGCACCTATTCGGAGGGTCCGGAAGCGGGGGTCATTGCGCAATTACGGGCGGCTCATCAGGCGTATCGAGTGCTCGGTCAGACAAGTGAGTTCGCGTTTGCTCGCCGCGAAGGCGACCAAATTGTTTTTATTCTGAGCCACCGGCATTCGGAGCTCGATCAACCTGAGCCAGTTGCTTTTAGTTCAGACGTGGCCGAACCCATGCGCAGGGCGGTCTCCGGTCAATCCGGGACAATGATTGGACTAGACTATGCAGGGGTTGAGGTGCTGGCGGCCTATGAGCCGGTGGCCACTCTCGATCTCGGAATCGTCGCCAAGATAGACATGAGCGAAATCCGCGCGCCCTTCATCGGCGCAACCGGCCTGATTGCTGGTATCGCCGTTGTCCTCATTGCCATGGGAACCTTTGTATTCTTTGCAGTCAGCGACCCGATTATCGACCGTATTCGGATGGGAGATGCACGCTTTCGCGAGTTGTTCGAAAGCATGAGCTCCGGCGCTGCTGTGTATGAAGTCTCCAACGACGGAACGCGCTTTGTCTACAAGGATCTCAATCG
>CAKZLS010000198.1 GCA_937127205.1 uncultured Rhodospirillales bacterium | reverse complement strand
TGGAGCTCAGTCAACTCGGGCTTTGAAGCGCGCGACATGCTCCGCTTCGAGGTCATAGGCTCGGAGGTGCTGCGCGACGGGCGGGTCGCGGTGCCGCCGAAAATGACGTCCTCCATGCCGCCGCCCCGGAGTTGTTTGGCCGAGTTCTCGCCCATGACCCATTTCAGGGCCTCGACCAGATTGGATTTGCCGCAGCCGTTTGGCCCGACAATCCCGGTCATACCCTGCTCGATCTGGAGTTCGGTGGGCTCCACGAACGACTTGAACCCAGCGATTCGAAGCTTGCTAAAATGTAACAAGGTGTCGTGTCGCCTTCTGTATGGGGTGCGGTACCGGTTTGCCTACTCGAGGGCCTCGTCGATTGCGGTTTTGAATGTCTCGTAGGGGGCCGCGCCGGTTATCTTCGTATCGTCGATCAAGAACGTAGGCGTTGATTGAATGTCGTATTTCTCACCATCCTCGGCAGCCTTTTGTTCAATTCCGGCGAGAAGTTCCTGATTGCGGATGCAGGCGTCGAAATTCGCTTTGGACAAGCCGGCAAATCGCGCCATCCGTTCCAAATCCGCCGCTGGCGCCGAGCTTTGGCTCCATTGCGCCTGACTGCGGAACAGCACTGTCAGAAAGCCGTGATAGCTGTCTTCGTCCACGCAGCGCGAGACCATCGCCGCCGCTTTCGCCAGCGGTCCGAACGGAAAGTCGCGAAAGATCAGCTTGGCTTTGCCGGTATCGATGTATTCCTCGACAATCTTGGGAAGCGTGTCGTTATGGAAGGATGCGCAGTGTGGACAGGTCATCGACGAGTACTCGATGATGGTGACCGGCGCCTCGGGGTTTCCCAGAACGCGGTCCGCCAGCATCTCGTCTACGCTCGCTATTTCGGCGACACCGACACGGGGCAGAAGCAGCAAACACAAAACCGCTATACCTTGGATGATGTAGTGCAAGTGGCCTCTCCTGAGCACAATATTTTGTTGAATTATAGGCTTGCGGCAATGCCCGCACAAGCGGTTAGTGCGAAGGGGCATTCGCCGCGCCGATCGTTGCGGAGGTACATCGAAAGAATGTCTCTGATAGGGCGTTGATTCCGCCGCCGGACGGCCGCGCGATGCTTCAGTTGCCGCCGAAAGGATCGTTGGGATCGTGAGGAGAGTCCCGGCCGATAATGGTGCGAGCGAGACCCTCGATGGACTGGCGGAGTTCGGGGTTATCGATCCCGACAAGCGAATCGGCCAGGCGCTGTTCTTCCTCCGGAGTGAGCGCGCGCGGATTGAGCCGCCGAGGCGCGGTTTTGTGCGGCATTGGCCGATGGACGAACTGAAGGCGATCGATCGCTTGGTAGCCAAAGTAGGTGTTGATTCGGTCCAACAGCAGCGGCGCCAAATGCTGTAGTTCGGTGGCGATACCGCCACTGGCCACCGACAGGCGAAGTGTCCCGGGGGCGTTTTTGTCGCGGGAGTGGATCACTTTTTCGGGAATGCTTTGCGCCGCCATCTGCTCGCCGACGATGGCCGGCCATTCGGCGACGATGGCGCCGCCGGCGAAGCCTTGTCGGCTCATGATCGGTCCGGTGACCTTGGCGACGGTCTCTCCCAAGGCTCTCAATCCTCTTGCACGCCGCGCCATTTGCGATCCCGATTCGTTCCTGCCCAATTCATCCAGGCAACATCAATGAGCGATATGCTATGGTCTCGCTCCGCCTCGAACAATCAAAGATTTCGCCGTGTCTCTCTCCCCCGCCAACTGCCGCCGCCGTCTCCTTTCCTGGTACGACAAGGAGCGGCGCGACCTGCCGTGGCGGGCGCCGCCCGGCCGGGACGCGGATCCCTACAAGGTCTGGCTGAGCGAAATTATGTTGCAGCAGACCACGGTGGCGACGGTCATTCCCTATTTCGCGGCCTTCACCGGGCGCTGGCCTCGGGTGGAGGCGCTTGCCGCGGCCGATCTCGACGACGTGCTGCATCTGTGGCAGGGCCTTGGCTACTATGCGCGCGCCCGGAACCTCCACGCGTGTGCTCAAGTCGTAGCGCGCGATCATGGCGGACGGTTCCCGGATACCGAGGAAGCGCTGCTCCGCCTGCCGGGGATTGGCGTGTATACCGCGGCGGCCATCGCCGCTATTGCGTTCGGCCGCAAGGCGACGCCGGTGGACGGCAACGTGGTCCGCGTGGCCGCGCGGCTATTCGAGGTCGACCGGCCGTTGCCCGGAGCCCGGCCGGAAATCCAGCGCCTCGCGGGCCAACTGACCCCGGACCGCCGGGCCGGTGACTTCGCTCAGGCGATGATGGATCTGGGCGCCACCGTTTGCGCGCCCCGCCGCCCGCGCTGCGGCGATTGTCCGCTGAACGCCGAGTGCGCCGGGTATGCTTCGGGTCACCCGGAGAGCTATCCCGTCCGAGCGTCGAAAAAGCAAAAGCCGACCCGCTATGGCGTGGTTTTCTGGGCGGAACGGGCGGACGGTTCGGTGCTGCTGCGCCGGCGGCCTGAGACCGGTCTGCTAGGGGGAATGATGGAGTTCCCATCCACCGAGTGGCGGCTGGGTTCATGGACCCCGGAAGAGGCCATGGCGTCGGCGCCCGTCGACGCCCGGTGGCGGCGGCTGAGGGGAGACGTTCGCCACACCTTCACCCATTTTCATTTGGAGATGCAGGTGCTTGCCGGGCGCACATCGAAAAGTGCCGCTGGTTCCGGAATCTGGTGTGCCCCCGAGAGGCTTGGCGAGCATGCGCTTCCCACGCTGATGAAGAAGATCGCCAAGCATGCGCGAGGAGGCTATTCGTCGTAGGCGACCAGCGAATTGAATGGGACGTCCAGTTTGGACCGGCCGTTCAGGAATGTCAGTTCGATGATGCATGCGCTGCCAACCACCTCGGCGCCCACACTCTTGAACAGGTCGATTGCCGCCGCCGTGGTTCCGCCTGTGGCCAGCAGATCGTCAAGCACCACCACGCGCTGTCCGGGTTCCACCGCGTCCGCCTGGATCTCGATGGTGTCGGTGCCATACTCGAGGTCATATTCGAAAGGAATGGTCTTTCCCGGCAATTTGCCCTTCTTGCGGACCATGACGAACCCAAGACCGAGCTTCAGCGCGAGCGGTGCGGCCACGAGAAAGCCGCGCGAGTCGATCCCGGCGAGCACGTCCGGCGCGTGGCGGCTGACGGTTTTGGCCAGGCGCCCAGTGGCGATGGACCAAGCATCGGCGTGCGCAAGAAGCGTGGAGATGTCGTAAAATACAATACCGGGTTTGGGAAAGTCGGGAATGGCGCGGATATGGTCTTTCAAGTCGATGTTCTTAGGCGGCATGCTGGGGTCCTGCAATCATGGGTCGGGAAACGTTGAAAACGCACCCTAGAAGGTTACACCGCCGTATTGAACCCTCGTGATGCATAAGCGAACAGCGACAAGCAAACCGCTTTACGTGAACGGCAATTGTTTATTCTGCGGCAAACCCCACATACAGTTTGCAAAATAACATTACAAGAACGGCGAAATGGTTCGCCATCGGGCGGGAACGCGACAGTGACTCATATTTTCCATCGCCAGCTTCGAAGCGCTTTGCCGACTGCGGTTGGCGGCGAGGGCGCATATCTGATCGACTCCGAAGGTAAGCACTACCTGGACGCATCCGGCGGTGCGGCGGTCTCGGCGCTTGGCCATGGAGACCCGGATATTCGAGCGGCCATCAAGGAACAGATCGACAGCCTCGCCTTCGCCCACACCGCTTTCTTCACATCCGAGCCCGCGGAGCAGCTGGCCGACAATCTGATCGAAAGCGCACCCGAGGGCATTCGGTGCGTGTACTTTACTTCAGGCGGTTCGGAGGCGGTGGAGACCGCGCTCAAGATGGCGCGTCAGTATTTCCTCGAGATCGGGGAGCCAAAGCGCACCCGGTTCATCGCCCGCCGTCAGAGCTATCACGGCAACACCCTCGGCGCACTGGCCGTGGGCGGCAACGCGGGGCGCAGA
>CAKZLS010000197.1 GCA_937127205.1 uncultured Rhodospirillales bacterium | reverse complement strand
GTTTCGGCCATTATGTGCGCTCTTGTTCTTCCGCTTTTTCATCGCCGGGCAACTGAGCCTGGATACCTTCCCAAGGGCTCTGGAAGTCAAAGCTGCGGAATTCCTGCTGCAGTTCGACCGGTTCGTAGACCACCCGCTTCTGTTCGTCGTCGTAACGAACCTCCACGTACCCGGTCAACGGAAAATCCTTGCGAAGCGCGTGACCCTCGAAACCGTAGTCCGACAAAATGCGCCGGGGGTCCGGGTGATCCAGGAAGTAGATCCCGAACAGATCCCAGGTTTCGCGTTCCCACCAGTTCGCCGAATTGAACAGCCCCGTCACTGTCGGAACAGGATTGGCTTCGCTGGTCTTGACCTTTACCCGGATGCGGCGGTTATGTGACAGGCTCAACAGGTTGTAGACGACGTCGAAACGCTCCTCGCGGCCCGGATAGTCGACGCCGCAAACGTCCATCAGCTGCTTGAACTGACAATTCACGTCATCGCGCAAGAACGCCAACAGCCGGACAATCGTGTCTCGCTTGGTTTCGATGATGAGTTCTTCGCGGACGATGGCGACATCAATCACCGCATCGGGAAGCGTCGCCTCGATATAGTCACCAAGGTCCCTTAGAGCTAAGTCCATTATATTTCAACCACTTATTGCGCTGCATAAACGCGGTCTCTTAGCGCCACAGCGTTCCAGTTCGGTGTATTTTTCTCTGAAGTTGCAATATGCCGTACACCAAGGCTTCGGCCGTGGGCGGGCAGCCGGGCACATATACATCCACTGGGACGACCCGATCGCAGCCCCGTACCACCGAGTAGGAATAATGGTAGTAGCCGCCGCCGTTGGCACACGATCCCATGGAAATCACATACCGGGGCTCCGACATCTGGTCGTAGACCCGGCGGAATGCCGGCGCCATTTTATTGGTGAGGGTACCCGCGACAATGATTACGTCCGACTGCCTCGGGCTCGGCCGCGGCACGACGCCGAACCGGTCCAGGTCGTAACGGCTAACGTAGGAATGCATCATTTCGATGGCGCAGCACGCAAGGCCGAAGGTCATCGGCCATAGCGAACCTGCCCGGGCCCAATTGACCAGCTTGTCGAGCTGACCAATGACAAATCCCTTGTCTTGAAGTTCACCGGTGACACCGTCCCAAAGCGCGTCCTGGGTGGCCGCATCGGGCGGTACGATGAGTTCATTCGGGGGCACTCTTTCTATTCCCATTCCAATGCTCCCTTCCTCCACTCGTATATAAAGCCCACCGTCAAGATTCCCAAGAAAACCATCATCGACCAGAAGCCGAACGCGCCGATCTCCCCGAGCGTAATCGCCCACGGGAAAAGAAACGCAACTTCTAAATCGAAAATAATGAAAAGAATCGCGACAAGGTAAAAGCGAACATCGAAAGTTTGGCGGGAATCCTCGAAGGCATCGAAGCCGCATTCGTAGGCGGCGTTCTTGTCTACGTCCGGCTTCTGCCCCACGACAATGTAAGATGCCGCCACCGCGCCGATGGCAATGACCAACGCGAGACCGAGAAAAACGAGTATTGGCAAATACTCGGTGAGCAAACCGTCCATAAGGCCTCCCTTCCTCCGGGACCCATTCCTCTCCGAGATCATATACGTCTGCAGAAGAAATGTCGCGGGGAATGGCGGGAGTGACGGGACTCGAACCCGCGACCTCTGGCGTGACAGGCCAGCGCTCTAACCAACTGAGCTACACCCCCGGAGAAACCACGGCCCGCCGGGTCGCGATCATGTAAACCGGGCCCCGGCGAGTGTCAAGACGCCAACCGGGCCCGCAGTCGATAACCCCACGATATTCTTCATCTTTTTGGGGTCTTTATTTTTGACTGTCGATCGCCTTTGCCTTGGAAGTAGATTTCCTTGGCGGTCAAAGGTTTACTATCGGATCATTTCAACCGGGAGGTCGATGCAAACCGCAGTGAACCAATCACCATGTTCAGAGTGTACCCGCCAACCCTTTAATCATGGTTAATTGCGGAGCGTCTAGGAACGGGACTTCTTGAACCGCAAAGCGATGCAATTATCCACGGGTAGAGGGCCGGCCGCGCCAGACCGGCCACGCTGTCGTTAAGCGTCGACAAGTTGGGTCGCGCGGATTTCCGCATAAAGCCGATCCACATCCTCCTTGTGACATAGATCTGTCCCCGGCCGCATCACCGAGGCCGCGCCCGCCGCCACCGCCAGCGTGAACGCATCCTGTGGCGTCCGCCCCTCCGACAACCCGTATGTGATCGCGCCCACGAACGTATCGCCCGCGCCAACCGCGCTCCTGACATTCACCTTGGGGCTCGCCAGACGGAGTGACCCGCCTTTCCACGCCAACAGTGCGCCGTCTTCGCCGAGCGTTAGCGCCACGAATTCCGCTTTCCCGGCGTCGATAATCTCGCGGGCGAGGTCCTCCTGTTGCTCCTCCGTGTAGGCCCGGTGGCCGAGCAGTTTTTCCAACTCGCTCTGGCTTGGCTTGACCAAATAAACGCCTTCGTTCAACGCTTCTTTCAGGGCCTCACCGGAGGTATCCAGGATCATTTTGGCATCCCGGTCCTTCGCAGCCGCGGCGACCCTGGCGTAGAAATCCACGGGAACCCCGCGGGCCAAGCTCCCGGTCCCGACCACATATTCGGTCCGCATTTCGCCAACCAGATCCAGACAGGCTTGCCATTCCTTTTCTTGAAGCTTCGGTCCCGGTGGGGTCACGCGATATTCCTGTCCGGCCGACCGCTCGTAAACGATACCGCTCAACCGGGTATGTCCGGCGATCTTGACCACGCGCCGGCTCACGCCAATCTCATCCAGCATCTCGGTCAGCATGGTTCCGGTAAGTCCGCCGCGCGTGATCAACGCCCAGCTCTCGCCACCAAGCTCCGTGATACAACGCGAGACGTTGATGCCGCCGCCGCCCGGAAAAAGAACCCCACGGGACGACCGAAGCTTACGATTGGGAGCCATTTCCTCGACTTCCCAAACGATATCGACCGACGGGTTGATCGTTAGCGTCATAATTTGCCGCATGCTGTCCTCACAAATCTCAAAACGGGGGAACTCTGGTCGCGGATTTTTTTCTGCCGAAGTGTGCTCGCGAATCGCTGCGCGATATCACGCACTCGCGCGCTCGGATTCCACTAGTTCTTCATAAAGCCGATCCGCGTCCGCCCGCCGGACCATCTCCGTACCCGGTGTTATCAGTGCCGCGGCGCCACAAGCAACAGCCAACAACAGCCCATCCTCCAACGATCGTCCTTCGGACAACGCGAAAACCAATCCGGCGACGAAACTGCTACCGGCACCCACAGCGCTCTTCTTTTCGACATCCGGACTCGGCACCCGCCTCATGCCATCTTTCCAGACCAGCAGAGCACCCTGCGGACCCAGCGTCAAAGCGACGACCTCCGCCCGGCCCTCGTCCACAATCTGGCGGGGG
>CAKZLS010000196.1 GCA_937127205.1 uncultured Rhodospirillales bacterium | reverse complement strand
CAACACGCGCCTCGTCCTCCACCAGCAGCAGGTTCACGATACCGCCTCAAGGCGCGGCCGCGCCGGCAAGGTGAAGCAAACGGTAGTGCCGACACCGTCCGCGCAATTGAGCACAATAGTTCCGCCATGCGCCTCGACGATAGCTTTGGCAACCGGCAGCCCAAGTCCAACGCCTTCCTTGTAGTGTTCTGACGCGTTCGATCCGCGGAAGAAACGATCGAAGGCGCGGGCTTGCTCCTCTTCCGACATACCCGGACCATTGTCCTTTACGGAAACAGCGTATCCCGCGGGAGCACCGTGGAGTTGGACCATGACCGGCCCCGAGCTGTAGCGCAGGGCATTCTCCAGCAAGATGACCACCACCTGCCGGATCCTGTCGCCATCGGCGCGGATTAGGGCGTCACCAATGTCGGTGGTAAAAGAAATGGCCCGGCCCCGGCCGTCGGCAAGACTGCGATGCTCGTCGATCACCTCCGGCAGAAGTTGGCAGAGGTCCAATTTTGTAACGGTGATTCGAGTCTCGCCGGCCTCGCGCCGGGCAACAAACAGGAGGTCGTCGACGAGGCGCGCCGTGTGCTTCGCGGCGTCGCGAGATTTCTTAAGCGCTTCCGCATACACTTCGGGCGGTTTCGTGCCGCCGCGGAGCGCAATGTCCGCCTCTCCTTGAATGATGGTCAACGGGGTGCGCAGTTCATGGCTCACGTCGGCCAGCAAACGCTTGCGGTTCGTCTCATTGGTCTGGAGCTGGCCCAAGATGCGCTGCAGTTCCGCGGTTCGATCGGTCACCGCCTTCTCCAGCCGCACATTGGTTTGCGACAAAGATGTTTCCCGCGCCGCGATCTCGTCGGCCATGAGATTGAACGCGTGTCCCACGTCGTCCAGCTCGCTTTTTCCCAAAGTCTCGATCCGGTGATCGAGGTGACCGCCGGCAAGCGCCCGGGCGCCGGCAAGCAGCTGATCGATGGGCTTTCGGATATCACGAACCAAAAAGGACAGGCTGACCGCTGCGGCGATGACGGCGATAATACCGAAGATCACGGCGGCGATTTGCAACACAGTGATCTGCTCCGCCGTTTCCTCGACGGTTTCCTTGACCTCTTCGGCCTCATCCTCCAACGCTGTTTGAAGCAGCGAATTGAAGTCCTGATCGACTTTTTGGTCGAGGACATGGGAAAGCCGGCTCCAGTCGCCGTGAAACGCGGACATATCGCTGTGTTCAATGAGCTGGGTGTATTCCGCGAGCAGGGACTCGATCTGCTTCTCGATCGTCGCGAGCAGACCGAGCTCCTCGATTTCCTGCTCGCCGACCAATTCGATCTCCAGGCCGATCAATTCACGAATTTGGGAAATGTCCTTCCTGATCTTGCCGATCAGTGCGGTCTTCCGCTCGCCACGATCCTGAGAACCCAGCAGCATGGCATCACCGAACTGCTTGAACAGCTGGTAGGTGTTGTTGGAGAGCTGGAGGTAATTTTCGTAAACGCTGTGGGCCAAGTTTGCCCGTTCCATTTGGAACGCGGCCTCGCGCGCGCTCCAGATGGCCATGATTGAACTCAACAGGGCAATCGACAGGAGGATACCGAACGATAGATACAGTTTCGCGACCAGCCTCATATGGAATACCCATCCGCGTGGTTGAACTTGAACCACAATCAGGCCACAAACCGAGGCCGAAAGAAACGGGCAATTGGTCCATCACCGCTAGTCACGTCATCGGAGCCACCCGCTGCGCAGACCATTCCGTCCGCGACGAGCCAAATGGCATCGGCTTTTCGGGCAAGAGATGGATCATGCGTGACCACCAATGTTGTTGCCGTGGTGTTCTTAAAGAGGCGATCGAGATAGTCACGTCCCTGGCCATCCAGGGCATCGTCGGGCTCGTCCAGGAGGAGAAGCCTGGGGTTGGCGAGGGACGCGCGGACCAGGTGCACACGCCGCACCTCACCTGACGAGAGGTTACGCCCGCATTCGGAGACTCTGCCATTGAGTCCACCCAGCCGTTCAATCACCCGGTCCAGCCCGAAGCTGCGAGCCACCTTCTCGATGGTGTCGTCATCTGGACGCGGCTTGATCCCGAGCGTCAACGACCGCCGTAAGCTCCCTTGCAGAACCGGCGAACGAGATCCCACAAAAACAATACACTGCTGTCTCTGCAGATGTGAAAGCGAGCGGATGTCGGCGTCGTCGATTGAGACCTGACCGGCGGTCGGGTGCTCCAACCCGGCGGCTAGCAGCAAGAATGTGGATTTGCCGGCGCCATTGGGGCCAACAATAGCGATCTTTTGTCCCGGTGCCGCCTCGGCAATCACATCATAAAGGGCGCCAGAGCACACGTTCTCAAATCTTACTGAGGCCGGGCCAACGCTGTCGTCAGAAGCCGTCTTTGGCACGTCCGCGAGGACCGGCGACTCCAGAATGGCCCTGCACTTGTCTCGCGCCACTTCCCACGCATGGCGGCGATCCCATATTCCGGCCAGATCGCGCAGCGTCAATGTAAGAATGGAGAGGGTCGCCAGCGCCCCCGCAGCCTCTGCGGCCCTAGCACCAGAAACAAATGCCGTCGCAAGAAGGGCGACACCCGCCGCTGACGCGCCGATCTCGGGCACGGACTTCAACACTGCGGACGCGCGCGCACGCGCGACGGCGGCGTCGCGCAACGAACGCGCACTCTTGTCCAGTCGCTGGGTCTCTTGTTGATCCCGCCCCAGAAGCCGAAGCTCCGGTGCCACTGGGATCCGCTCTATCATGTCGGCAGCGAGACGCGCACGCCTTCCGCGAAGGCGACGATGGAGAGGCTTAAGCCTCGGAGCCAGCAGTGCCATGACCCCGAGGGAGAAGGTCAATGGCAGCGCTGCCGCCATGGCAAGGGCCGGATCGAGAATGATGAGGGCGATGAGGGCGCCTGGGAGCACGATCGCCGTCGAGATGATCCTCGCTACGCCCATGCTCACCCATGACCGAACGGCGGTGAGGTCGCCGACGAACCGAAGCGCCAATCCACCCGAACGCCTTTGTGATACGGCGCTCGCCGGCATCCGGGTCAAGTGACAGAATAGGGTTTTGCGCACCGACGCGGCATAGGCTTGCCCCACGCTTTCGCCGGCTTGTCGTTCGCCGACCCGCAGGACGGCGATTGCCACACCCGAGGCGATGATCAGTGCAAGGGCGCCAACGGGAAGGGCGGCCCCAGGTATGTTGAACGCCGCGAAAACGTCCCGAAGGCAGCCGCTCCGACGGCGACCGCTTGGCCGACGGCGAGCGCGGCGACCAAACCGATGCCCGCCGCGCGGCCGTCACCGAAGATTTTCGGTAGTTTGCTCATGCCGCCGTTCTGAAGTGTTGCATGGCAATCGGTTGAACGGTTTGAAATTCGGCCAGCAGGCCCCGGATTAGATTGGTGACGATGTAGGGATCCCGCAGTTCCTCGCGCGAGACAATGGGAACCTGGGTTATCGGCTGCGCTTCCTGAACGGCCAGCGGAGAACACGACACCATACCCGAGACGGCAAGGGGATCGATGCCCATTTTCCGCAAAATACTAACTCCGCCGACGGCGCCGACCGCATCCGGCGCCGCATACAATACTCCCGATAATGTGTCGCGAATCACCGAACCGTTCAAGATCTGAGCTGTCTCCCGCTGGAATATGCCGTCCGCGAGTTCGACAATTGCGATGCTCGCACCTTGGTATTTGGCGTGCGCGAGGAGCGCTTCGAAACCCCGCTCGATCCGTTCGATAGGCTGCAGATAGGTTGATGCCATGCCCGCATCGGTAAAGTCGGCGACCACATCCGCGCCCGCGTCCAGGTAGGCGTTGAAATCACCGAATGCTCCGGTTCCGGTGGCTTTCAACACCGCGACCCGGTATCCGGCGCGGCTGAGGCCATGGGCCAGACTGGCGGCGGCCGTGGTCTTGCCCGCGTTCATGGATGCGCCGACCACGCCGATCACCAACATGTCGCGGGGAACCGATCCATGCGCCAATCCATAGTTGGCGACGTTGATGGTTTCCCCGTACCGGTCGGTCAGCAACCCGATGGGCAAAACCCGCGTCGGCGGCGCCATTCTCGCATGAAACTCGCGCATCCGCCCGATCAACCCGCCGCCTGCGATCAGATCGGCGCCTTCGGGATCAATCTCCGCAACACCTTCGAACTGGTCCGGCGCGTATCGATCGCCGCACGCGGCGACAACGTAGTCACCGAGATACGACTGCGACAGCCGCCCCTCCGCCAATTGGATCTTCTTGTGCTGCCCGATCTCGATTATCTTTCCGAAAACCATATCGCCGGGCACGGCGTTCTCGACGTGCCTGTTGATTCCCGCAACATCCTGCCGATCGACGCGCCGCGTCGTGAACGCCCACTTGGTTTGCGCGGGAATGGGTGAGGTGTAGCAGGTCGCGATATCCATGATCCGTCTCCGTATGCTGGTCATTACGTTACCCTTTGCTTGATGGAGATTGAACCACGTCACTCGGCCAACAATCCTGTCGTCCGCGTGAACGCCCGCTTAAGGGAACATGAATGGTGTCTGAAATATTGAGGCCGAAAAGTGACCGGTGACTACAAAAGTCTCGGCGCTTCGGCTTCCCGAAGCGGCAAGTTGTACAGCAACAGCTCGTCGGCCGGACCAGAGGTCCTGCCCATGGCCGCAAACCCACAGCGCTGCATAAGCCGGTGCGAACGCGCGTTCGGCTGATCGACAGCCGCGACTAGGCGCGGCAGCCCGAGTGGCCCGCGCGCGTAACGGATCAGTGCGGCGAGCGACTCGCCGGCCATTGCG
>CAKZLS010000195.1 GCA_937127205.1 uncultured Rhodospirillales bacterium | reverse complement strand
TATGGCCGCTTTTCTGAGTGGACCCGACATCATGCTCGGAGAGGTGCGCTCATATCAACGGTCATCCCTTGTGAAGCCCTTTGTGGCTCAGTTGTGAACCGCTTCACAGACTTCTTCGTAAGTTTATTCCACAATGCCTGTCGAAGTGAGCGCGACGAGACCGTGACAAGCAGTAAATGGGATCTGACCCGTGGAAAGCTTACAGCGAAATATTATTGCAGTGGAGTGCCGACGATTCGCAATATTATGCGTCGCCCGATTGAATTTCACCCGGCACTTGTCAAGCAATCACAGTTCTTTACTCGGGATTCTTGACCAAAAATCTCGACGGTCCATCATAGTCACCCCTAACGTAGGCAGTTATCTCCTGGACAGGAGTATGCACCATGAGAAGTCCGCATCATACCCCGCTACCTTCGCAACTCGCGACCGTGAGCCGGGTTGTTCATCGCCACCGCTGGAAGGATCTTTCGGAGTGGGCGACCACACTCGACAGTCTCGCCGATCTGACCGACGAGCAGATCGAAGAGGTGGCTGCCAATCCTCGGGCTTGGTAACAGTATTTGATGTCTGGGCTGAAGGCGGCGGCGTAGCGGAATAGCCGTAGCGCCCACGCGCCGGATTGTGCGTTCGCTCCATCCGGGTTACCGGTCACCGACCGACGTCGACCATGGAGAGCGTTGCAAGACTGCACGAAAAAGCAACTGCGGTATACCAAAGTGTGGTCACTGGAGGTGCAAAGGACTCACCCCCGCAGTCACCAAAGCCCGCACTGACGCGCCGCCAGTCCATCACGGGCCATCATCGCTTGAGTTGGGAGGCAGTCTGCAGCATTTCGTCTACCGTCTTGAACACCGTCGCCGATGAGCTGTAGGCGCGCTGGGTCATGATCATGCGGGTGAACTCGTCGGCCAATTCGACGTTGGAGAGTTCCAGCGCTTCCGGGTTGACCGCGGCGAGACCGCCCTCCCCGGCCACGCCGACGCTTACGTCGCCAGACTCTTCGCTCAGCGTGAAGACGTTGCCACTGAGCATCCTGAGGCCGTCGGGATTGGGGACGTTGGCGATGCCGAGCCGGTAGAGGGACTGGCCCTGACCGTTGGAAAATCTGCCGTGCATGACACCGTCGGCATCGAAGTGCACCGCTTTCAGTTCGCCCGGCGGAAAGCCGTCGCGGGTATAGTCGCGCTCTGTCAGCGGCTCGGAAAACTGGGAGAACTCGCCGATGTCGAGAACGAAGTTGCTGGCGCTTCCGCCGGCATGGGCGATGCCCACGGTGAACTGCGGGGCGCTGGTGAGAGCGCCGAGTGCATCGAAGGTGAGCGGCGTTGACGGTGCGAAGGTGACCGTGTCGCCGCTGGCGCCGTTGATGTTCATGTCCCAGATGTTGGCGTCGGACTTGGTGAACTGGAGCTCCACCGTCCGGGTGTCGCCGGCCGAGTCGAAGATATCCATGGCGAAGGCGTCCACGCTCCCCACATCGGCGGCGGCCGGCAGGTTGAGAGACAACGCGGCTTCGGTGGTGGCCTGGCCGTCCATGGGATAGGCGTAAGGGTCGAGACGGATGGACTGCAGCGAGCCGGCGTCGGTTGGAAAGCTGCCGTCGGGGTTGGCCCGCCATCCCTGGACGAAATAACCGTTACCGTCCACCAGGTAGCTTTCGTTGGTGGTGAAGGTGCTGCCGTCGGGATTGGTAACGGTGAGGGGGTCGCCGAGCCCGGCGCCGAAAGCGCCGTCGCGTCCGTAGAGCTCGGCACCACCGCCGCCGACGTCGGTGTTATAAACGAAAAACCCGCGGCCGTTCAGCGCCAGGTCCATGTCGCCGCCGGTGCCGCTGACTTGGCCTTGCTCGCTGATCCGCGAATAGCTGTTGGGCCGCACCCCGCCCATATCCGAGTGAATGCTGCCGGACGGCGCGACATCGCCGCCGGTCAGGCTCGACCAGGTTCGGCTGACCATGGTCTCGAAGTTAATATCCGTCCGCTTGTAGCCGTTGGTGGTCACATTGGCGACATTGACACCGATGGCTTCCAGCGCCCGGGATTGCGCATTCATCCCCGACGCGCTCGACGTAAACGCTCCATTCACACTCATGGCAGACTCCGCTCGTTGCTCAATCTCGGACGGATCCGACCGTCCCGCCGTCACGGTTTGCAAGTGCGATGCCAATTGGCTAATGCGTTGAAATTAAGGGATCTGTATGCCTAAAGCGGTGGGCACGAAGGTGTCGTCCAGGCGGATTGTGCCCGGAGCGCGGCACATTTTACCCGGTGGCGAACACGAACGCCTGCGCCGCGTCGGCCGTCAGCGACACGGCGGTGCCTGGCTCCGGCAGATAGACGCCGGGGACCAGGATTTCCAGCGGGCGACCGATGCCTTCGACCCGCATGCGCAGATGGCTGGAGCGGCCCAGCAGACGCGCCCAGACAACCGTCGCCGGCGCGCCGGCGCCGGGCGGGACCACGGCCAGGCCCTCCGGGCGGATCAACAGCACGGCCGGGCTGCCGGTTGCGAGCTCATGAGCATAGAACCGGCCGAGCGGAGTCTCCAGATGGCCGTCGTCGATGACGCCGGCGATGCGGTTCAGGGGCCCGAACAGTCCGGCCACCGAGGCATCGCGGGGGTTGAGGTAGATCTCCGCCGGCGCCCCTTGCTGAATGATTTCGCCCTGTTCCATGATCAGCAATCGGTCGGACATGAACATGGCCTCCTCGGGGTCGTGGGAGACGATCAGGGTGGCGATGCCGGCTTCGCCGAGCAGCTCCAAGGTCTGCTCGCGTACCTGGGCGCGGCGGGTGACATCGAGCCCGGAAAAGGGTTCGTCCAACAGCAGCACGTCCGGCTCCGGTGCCAGTGCCCGCAACAACGCGCAGCGCTGCTGCTGGCCGCCGGAGAGCGTGTGCGGGTAACTCCGGGCATAGTCCGCGAGCCCCATGCGCTCCAGCGCGTCGTCGACCCAGCGGCGGCGCTCCGCCGTCAGATCGCTAATCCCAAACGCAATGTTGTCGAACACGGTCAAATGTGGGAACAGCGCGTAGTCCTGAAACATCAGCCCCACCCGGCGGCGCTCCGGCGCCATATGCCGGCCGCTGGCGCCGTCTGCCACCATCTGGTTGCCGATGGTTACCGTACCCCGTTGGACAACCTCCAGCCCGGCGGCGAGGCGCAACAGCGTGGTCTTGCCGCAGCCGGACGGACCAAGCAGGCAAGCCACCTCCCCCGGCGTGACGCGCAACGAAACGTTGCGTACCACTTCAATGGTGTCGTAGGCGTGGGACAGGTCGTCAACCTGGACGCCCGTCGTCCCCGCGATCACTCTCGCTTTCATTTTGTTTCGCGCCCGCCCGGCCGCGCGCGGATGGTCACGGTCATCGCGACAACAGCCCCGAAAGCGCGATGGCAAACACCTTCTTCGGAATCGCTCCCCGTTGACGCCTCTGCGGGTCGAGGTTGCAAGGTGATCCGTTCGGGGATTTGTTAAAAATGCGTCTCATTCGCAACACTCCTAGGCCCGCACGCCTTGAGTTTCAACACAAAATATGTGGGATCGAGCCATCCGAACCCTGTTTAACCCGCCCTTAACCGGCGTCGACGCAGGATGCGACCTTCGTACCACCACTTTGATCGAGCCTGGCGATGAAAATCAGCACTCTCGAGCCCAATAGGCGCACCGAGCATTCCCGCGGCAAGGCCGCGGCATCCGGAACCGGTGGCGCCTTCGCCAGCACGCTGCAGAACGCCACAGCTTCGCCAGCGGCCGCCGCGCCAAGCGGCGCCAGCGCGGTGTTTTCCGTTGGCTCCGTTCTCGCGATACAAGAGACCCCGGACGCGACGGAAGAAACCGCGAAGAATAATCTCCAGCGGTTCGGCAACGACGTGCTCGACCACTTGGACGATATGCGAATCGGGATTTTGGAGGGCAGCGTGTCAAAAGAGCGCCTGACCGACCTCGCCCGGATGTTGAGAGAGAAACGCGACCAATCGGATGACCCTCGTCTCAACTCGGTCATTGATGAAATCGAGCTCCGCGCCGAAGTCGAAATCGCAAAATTGACCCGGAAAAGCTAAGGGTTAAGCCGCTCCAGCGGTTTCTTTTCGCCACTGCAGCATTTTATTCCGCGATTTCAAAGAGTTGTAACAACGATCCGCAGAAAATTGCGCTTGCGACACGGTTCCCGGGAAAATATATTCCGGCACTGTTGGCCGTACCGGCCTGACTGCTGGGAATTCACGATGAATATGACCGTCACCGTGCCGCCGGACTATCGTCCATCCGACGACGAACCGTTCATGAACGCGGTCATGCTCGCCTACTTTCGGAAGAAACTGCTGAACTGGCGGGCGGAGTTGTTAGTGGAATCCAATGAGACGCTGCATCACCTGCAGGAAAACACGGCCACGGAACCGGACATCGCCGATCGGGCGTCGTCGGAGACCAATCGTTCACTGGAACTGCGAACCCGGGACCGGGCACGCAAGCTGATCTCGAAGATCGACGAAGCCCTGGAGCGGATCGAGGGCGGCGCGTTCGGGTACTGCGAAGAAACCCATGAACCAATCAGTCTTTCCCGGCTGGAAGCCCGTCCCATCGCCACGTTGTCACTTGAAGCGCAGGAACGTCACGAGCGCATGGAAAAGACCCACCGCGACGAATAGTCGTCCGCAGTCCCCCTTTTTCCTTTGCCGGATGCGGTCCAAGACAAACCTCCTTCCGGCACTTAATTTTTGCGCGAAAGCAAAAGGCTGTCGCTGAGCAACGGCCTTTCCCTCTTAGCATGAACGCTGGCCTTAGAACGGGAACAGGATATCCCAGACTTGGGTTCCCCACCGTGGCTGCTGCAGATCGCTCAGTGTTCCGCGGCCACCGTAAGCCACCTGCATTTCGGCGATCTTCTCATGGGAAACCGAGTTGTCGGCATCGATGTCCTGGGCGCGGACTACACCGCTGACCAACATCTCGCGGAGCTCGTAGTTCACCCGCACCTCCTGGCGCGCGAGGATGGCCAGCGCTCCATTCGGCAATTTCTGGGTGACTACCGCCGCGACGGTCAGTTCCACTTCCTCGCTCCGGTCAATGGCACCATCGCCCTCGGTATCCATTTTCGTCCCAAAGTCGAACATGGTGCCGCCCTGGGCGACCGCTTCATTGCCGAAGATGTGGTTGAACGAAGCTTCATAGCCGAGAAGGATGTTGGTTTCCTGCGTCTCGCTATCGTCGCGACCGCGGTTGGTCTTGTTCTCGAGCTTGGCGCTGTCATCGAGCTTGAGCCGCAGCGTCAGGATGTCCCCCACGTCCTTGGCTCGAATGTCCTTGAAAAAGGCTTTTGCCCCAGAGCGCCACAGCGAGTTCGGATTGTCCACGGGCGTTTGCGCCGCCGGCATGGGCAGATTTACAGGCTGGTAACCCGGAGCCTCCGTCGGGTTCGTGTACTCGGCCATGGCGGGCTCGCTGCCCACCTCTGACAGGCGCATGAGGTTGCTGCATCCGGAAGCGCCGATGCCGATCGCCAGGATGGCCGCGACGGGAAGAAACTTACGTGAAAACCGATCCATTATCGAAAATCTCCTAGAGAGCGGTCCAATCCAATGGCACCGTGCTCTAAACCATTCATCTTTAGATCAAGTAAACTCAATCGGTTATTGCCTTAGTTAATCGCGGTGGCGCCGGAATGGCTCACGGCCACGGTCCCGGCGCCGGTCACCACACCCTCGACAACGGTGTGGCTTTGCGTGTTGGTCACCTGAATGATATCTCCGCGGCCGCCGTTCTGCAGAGCCCGGCCGCGGGCGGTCAGCACCATGCTCGCTGTTTCCAGAACCAGGGTCACGTGAGCCCCCTTGGAAACCAGGACCGGCTGCTGAACCTCGGAAATGCGGATAGGCGCGCCCGGGCGCAACGTTCTCTTAGGACTAAGGCCAATGAGAGACGCCGCATCGAGCACGGTATTGTTGGGAATGCGGCCGCTGCGCAGTTGCAGCCAGTCGATGTCCCGTTCGGTAATGATGTCGCCGCGCAGGACCCGGCGGGCCAGAACGGGCACGTCCGAGATGCGATGGACCCGGCCGGAAACGCGGGCTCGCCGAACGCTCAAGCCATCGCCCGGAATGGTCACGATCGCGTTGAACCGTCCGTTGCCCGCACTGTAATTCAACGCTTCCACTTCCACAGTCTCGGCCGCGTCTACGGGCAGGTGCAGCTTCATCATCGGGTTGTTGAGTTCGACGTCCACATTGTCGGCGTCGATACCGTTTTCCGGCAATGCCGCCAGAATGCGGTCTTCGACGTCGGCGCCCGAAACAACGGTGCTCTCGCGTTGGATCACCGCCTTGTCTTGCAGGGACATGGGTGTCCACTCCAGACCGTGGATCCGAGCCAGCCGGTACAGCATGCGCGCGTCGAAAACCATCCGCCGGCCGGGAGCCGGCGCGTACCCCACTTCGCGAAGCGCCTTGTCTCCGGCGTTGATGAACAGATCGCCGAGATGCACCAGATTGCCGCCGATCGCCGCCACGTCGCGGAGGATGACCGGTTGCTCGAGCGAGGCCTCGGCGGCGGCCGGGATGGTTCGCTCGGTGGTCCCCGCCTGGGGCTCGGCGGCATCCGCCTGGGGCTGCGTGGAAAATGTGATCAAACTGGCCACGGCAAAAATCGCGATAAGGGCGCGCATTGTCATCTCCCTATCTCAGGTTGCTGGCCGAAGCCATCATCTCGTCGACGGTCTGAATGACCTTTGAGTTCATCTCATACGCCCGCTGGGCCGAGATCAGGTTGGTAATCTCCTCCACCGAATTGACGTTCGAAGTCTCCAGGAACCCCTGGAGAATACTGCCGTAACCCGACGTTTGCGGCGTGCCGACGGTGGCCGATCCGGAAGCTGGCGTTTCGGTGAACAGATTGCTGCCGATGGCTTGCAGGCCCGGCTCGTTGGCGAACGTGGCGATCTGCAACTGGCCGACATTCTGCAAGTTCACTTGGCCCTGCAGCTTTACCAAAACCTCGCCGCTCTGGTTGATGGTAACGTCGACCGCGTCTTCCGGGACGGTGATCCCGGGGACCACGGCGTAGCCATCGTGGGTGACAAGCTGCCCGTTGGCATTCAACTGGAAAGTGCCGTCCCGGGTGTAGCCAGTTTCGCCGTCCGGAAGCTCGATCTGGAAGAAGCCCTTGCCCTGGATTGCCATGTCGAATGTGTTGTCCGTGGCCGTCAGGTTGCCTTGGGCATGGATACGGTAAACCGCCGCCAGCTTCACACCGAGGCCCAGCTGGACACCGGTCGGGACGATCTCGCCGGCATCCGACGCGGTCGAGCCGACACGCCTCAGGTTCTGGTACAGAAGATCGTGAAACTCGGTTCGCCGGCGCATAAATCCCGTAGTGTTCATGTTGGCCAGGTTATTGGAGACCACCTCCACGTTCCGCTGCTGAGCGAGCATTCCCGTCGTCGCTATTCCCAGTGCTCTCATTGATCTGAACCTTCCGTCTGGT
>CAKZLS010000194.1 GCA_937127205.1 uncultured Rhodospirillales bacterium | reverse complement strand
GGCGGAAGAGCGCTTTCACCACCTGAGCGGCATCTTCGAGGGACGCGTCGGGCTGGTCCATGGACGGATGAAGGGTACCGCCAAGGACGCCGCCATGGCCGCTTTCGTGGACGGCCCGGTGGATCTGCTGGTGGCGACCACGGTGATCGAGGTGGGGGTCGACGTCCCCGCCGCTACGGTCATGATCATCGAACACGCCGAGCGGTTCGGCCTGGCTCAACTGCATCAACTCCGCGGGCGGATCGGGCGGGGATCGGTCTCGTCTACGTGCGTGCTGCTCTATGCACCGCCGCTAAGTGAGGCGGCGCGGGCACGGATTGCCATCATGCGCGAAACCGACGACGGTTTTCGGATCGCCGAAGAGGACCTGCGCCTTCGGGGTGCCGGCGAACTCTTGGGCGTGCGTCAAAGCGGCGCACCGGAGTTCCGCGTTGCCGACCTGGCCTTTCATGGAGAGTTGCTGGCCACGGCCCGCGATGACGCCAGATTGGTCTTATCCCGCGACCCTTATCTCAAGTCGGCCCGGGGCCAGGCGCTCCGCACCCTACTCTACCTGTTCGAGCGCGATGCCGCCGTGCGCTACCTGCGATCCGGATAAAGTTTCATGCGCGTTCCCGGTCCGGATGCGGAAGCGGGTGCTCTTCATCTTCCGGGGACGCGACCACGACGGGGACCTGCTTCTCGTTGTCCGGACGGTGGTCTTCCGGGGTAACGATACCGGCGGAGATGACCATTTTGATGGCTTCCTCCACCGTCATGCTGAGCGGAACAACGTCTTCCTTGGGAACGAATAACAAGAATCCCGACGTAGGGTTGGGGGTCGTGGGCAGGAAGATGTTGATGGTTTCGTCCTCTGTGAGGTTTTGCACCTCTTCTTCCGTGCGCCCGGTGATGAAGGCGATGGCCCAGATGCCGCGGCGCGGGTACTCCACCAGTACCGCCTGGCGGAATGCCGTGGATTGCTGCGCCAGAACCGTTTCGATGATCTGCTTTAACGCGCTGTAGACATTGCGGACAACCGGCATGCGCGCGAGCAACCCGTCGTAGAACCGCATCAGCAAGCGGCCGAAGAAACCGGCGGTCAGCATGCCGATCAGGGTGAGGGCCAGCACCACAACCACGACCCCAAGCCCGGGGAGGCCGAACGGCAAATAGGTGGTGGGGTTATATTTCTCCGGAATCCACGGTGTCACCCGGGCGTCCACGAAAGTGATGAACAGCCATGCCAGGTAAAAAGTAATGGAAATGGGCGCGGTGATCAGAATGCCGGCGAAAAAATAGGCGCGCAGCCGCCCCATAAGCCCCATGGGACGCTCGGGTTTTTTTACAGCTCCGGGACCAGACAGGGCCAGTTTCTGCTTTCGAATCTTTCGTTTTTTCATAGGCCTAAAGTTAACCGTCGGGCGAATGAACGCAATGAGTCAGGATGCAAAAAAGTTCATGAGGTGGGTCAGGGTCTCGTCGGGCAGTTCCTCCGCGAGGAAATGACCGCACCCCAATTTGTATCCGCGCACATCGCTGGCCCGCTCGCGCCATGTGCCCGGAACGTCATAGTTTCGCTCCATCAAACCCCGGTCGCCCCATAGCACGAGCATGGGACAGGCTACCTTATGATCCATGTCTGCTTCGTCGTGCTCGAGATCGATGCTCGCGGCGGCGCGATAATCCTCGCACGAAGCATGAATGGTCGCCGGATCGCTGAAGCATCGAATGTATTCGGCAAGAGCCTCCGCCGTAAAACCATCCATACCGGCGCTCCAGTGTCCCAACTTTGCCCGGAGATAGTATTCGGGATCATGGCCGATCAGGGTTTCCGGTAGACCGCCTTCCTGAATTAGGAAAAACCAGTGATAGTAGCCCGTTGCCACCTCTTTACTGACCGTGGCGAATATTTTGTGGGTTGGGACGATATCGAGTACCGCCAGTTTCTCAACCTTGCCGGGATGATCGAGGGCCATGCGGTGCGCCACCCGCCCGCCGCGGTCGTGTCCGGCCACGTGGAACGACCGGAAACCGAAGGCTTCCATCACCTCCACTTGATCCTGCGCCATGGCGCGTTTCGAATAGATATGGTGACCGGCGTCGGAAGACGGCTTGCCGCTGTCTCCGTAGCCGCGAAGGTCAGGGGCGACCACCGTGAAGTGTTCGCTCAAACGCGGCGCGATCTTGTGCCACATGGCGTGGGTCTGTGGATATCCGTGCAGCAACAGAAGCGGCGGCCCCGAACCACCGTGGAGAGTATGGATGGTGGTTCCGCGCGTTTCGATCACGCTAGTAGCAAAGTCATTGAACATAAAGGTGCTTCAACAGGATGATGTGTCGTTGACGGACGATAGCAAGCCGCGCCGCCGGCCGCTATAGATGGAGCGGGAAAAAGCGATAAAACGTCGGAGGGAGTTGAGGTATTGAATCGCGAATACCCAGAGCGGCCGACCATCGGTGTGGGCGTGGTTGTGCTGAGAGCACGCGAGACACTGCTGGTGCGCCGGAGCAAGCCCCCCCGGCAAGGCCAGTGGAGCCTTCCCGGCGGCCTTCAGGAACTGGGCGAAACAGTGTTCGAGGCAGCCAGCCGCGAGGTGGCGGAAGAAACCGGTGTGGCGGTTCGCGCGCTCGGTCTGATCGACGTCATCGATTTGATCGAGCGCGTTCCCCAAAGTCAGTCCGTCCGCTATCACTACACTCTCGTGGACGTGGCTGCGTGCTGGGAATCCGGCGAGGCCAAGGCTGCGACCGACGCAGCCGACGTGGCGTGGACCGATGTGGACAATCTCGACCGTTTTCAGCTTTGGTCGGAAACGGTGCGGATCATTAAATTGGCGCATCAGAAATGGCCAACCGGTCGATAGTATGCTTAAAAGCTCCCGTGGATAAGAACAGGGATTGATCCATGACCGTCAACGCATTGGTTTCCATTTCCTGCCCGGACCGGGTGGGGATCGTCTCCGCCGCCACGGGCTGCCTATTCGAGCTTGGAGCCAATCTCGGAGACACCACTTTCGCCGTGTTGGGCGAAGCCGCAGAATTCTCATCCGTGGTGGAAGTACCGCCGGGAGTGACTCCCGGAGACATCGACGCCGCGCTCCGCAGATTGCCGGAATTAAGCAACGCAGAGATCAGCGTCGCGCTATTCGAGCTCGAGCCGGTTCGTGGTCAGTCGGGACAGGTGAATTACCGGATTACCGTAAGCGGCGGCGACCGACCGGGGTTGATTGCGCGGCTAAGCGAAGTCTTCGTGGAATTTAAGGTCAATATCGTCAGGCTCAACGCCGAACGAATCATTGCGGAGGATAACGCACAATACGCTGTCATCATGGCCGTTTACATTCCCGAAGAGAATGTGCGGAGTTGCCTGGCTACAGTTGCCAACACGGCCGGGGGTCTGGGGCTCTATTGTGAATGGGAAAAGGTCTGAATTGAGGATTCAGTCCGATGCGTTTCGGTTTTTTAGTGCAAGCGCGGCAAGAAGGTCACACCTGCGCCGGTAATGCCACCTCGCCCTCTTCCGGACGACATTAACTTTTGCTCCGTTCGCAGCCGTAAGGTATTCTCATCAAAGGGAAATAGGCTTCCGGCAGTGCACGTCGAGGGCTGCCTTCCGGGACGGTTTCGTTTCGGGCACAGCGATTTTTCGGCATTGAACCCTTAACCGGCAATCGGAGCGGACGCGGGGGCGCCGCGCGCAATGGACATTTACCTCCCCATCGCCGAGATTTCGGTCAATGTTTTTCTTATTCTCGGCCTGGGGGGCGGGGTCGGATTTCTTTCGGGACTATTCGGCGTCGGCGGTGGTTTCCTAATGACTCCGCTTCTGATCTTCATCGGCATTCCGCCCGCCGTTGCCGTGGCCACGGAAGCCAATCAGATCGTCGCGTCCTCGGTTTCGGGGGTTCTCGCCCACTGGAAACGCGGCAACGTCGATTTCAAGATGGGGATGGTCCTGGTAGTCGGCGGTTTTGCGGGCTCGGGCGCCGGCGTCTGGCTTTTCACGTTGTTGCGCGAGATGGGCCAGATCGATCTGGTGATCAAGCTGTCGTATGTGGTCTTTCTCGGTATCATCGGATTGCTGATGCTGATCGAGAGCATCAAGGCGATGACCCGCCACCGCGGCAAGAAATCACAACAATCCAAATCCAAGTCCAGCCGGTCATGGATAGATGTGCTGCCGCTGAAGATGCGCTTCCGCCGCTCCCGGCTGTATATCAGCGCGCTGCTGCCGCTCGGTGTCGTCTTCGTGGTCGGTGTTTTGGCGGCGATCATGGGTGTCGGCGCCGGCTTCATCATGGTGCCGGCGATGATCTACCTGCTGGGCATGCCCACCGCCGTGGTCGTCGGTACATCGCTTTTTCAGATCATCTTCGTCACCGCCAACGTTACTGTACTCCAGGCGGTCAGCAACCAGACGGTGGACGTGGTCCTCGCATTGCTGCTGTTGATTGGCGGGGTCATCGGTGCCCAGTTCGGCGCCCGCGCCGGCGCGCTCCTGCGCGGGGATCAGTTGCGCGGGCTGCTTGCGCTGATGGTGCTCGCCGTGGCCGTCAAGATTGGCTTCGACGTGATCGTCACGCCTGCAGATCTGTATTCCATCGGCAACGTGGTGGGGCATTGATGTTCCGCGGGCGCCATATCCTCTCCCTGCCCTTCTTTTTGCTTTTCGTAGCGATGCCCGGATCGTCGAGTGCTCAGCTCATCGTCGATCTGTCGAATCACTTGGTCGCCATCACCACCGGTTTTACCGGTCAGGAAGTACTGCTGTTCGGAACCACCGAGGGAGAAGGCGACGTCGTGGTCGTGGTGCGTGGCCCCGAAAGCGAAGTGGTGGTTCGCCGCAAGGGTCGAAAGATGGGCATCTGGGTCAACGAGAGCGAGATGATATTCCGCAGCGTCCCCGGTTACTACGCCATCGCCACCAGCCGCCCGCTTTCGGAGTTCCTTCCCGAGCGGGTGGCGGCTCGGCATCAGATCGGCGTTAGCAACCTCCGGGTTAACGCGCCGGAGAACACGGATCCAGAGGCAGTGGAGGCGTTCCGAGAGGCGCTGATCCGCAACAAGATAAGACAAAATTTGTTCTTCGCGGAGGCCGAACGCATCGCGTTTCTGGGCAACCGGCTGTTCCGAACGGATATGCGGTTTCCGGCCAATGCCCCGGTCGGCACGTACATCGTCCAGATCTTTCTGGTGGTAGACGGCGAAGTGGTGAACGCCGAGATTACTCCCTTGGTGATCAGCAAAGTGGGGTTCGAGGCCGGCGTGTTTCACTTTGCCCATCGCCACTCGCTGGCCTACGGTGTCCTTGCCATCCTCATCGCCGTAGTGGCAGGATGGACAGCAAGCGCTGTATTTCGCAAAGGCTAGTCCGTGACGACCGACCCGCAAGCCAGCCAATCGGAAGATTCCGCCGACGACGTACCGGTCGATTACGGCCGCACGTTTCTGTGTATCGTCGACGAGTCGGAGGAATTGCACCAGGCGCTCCGCTACGCGTGCCGGCGGGCCAAACACACCGGCGGACGGGTCGCTTTGCTGTACGTGATCGAGCCCGCCGAGTTCCAGCACTGGATGGCCGTGGGCAACCTGATGGAAGAAGAGCGGCGCGAACAGGCGGAAGAAATGCTGCAGGTGGTCTCTTCGGTGGTGCAGAAGCTTTCCGGCTCGATTCCCGTCATTTACATTCGCGAAGGTAAACTTACCGAAGAATTAGAGGGACTGCTGGCGAGTGAAGGCGAGTTGTCAATATTGGTTCTGGGCGCCGCCACCGGCTCGGAAGGTCCCGGGCGGCTGATTTCCCATGCTCTAAAGCGAATTGGCAAGCTAACCATCCCGATTACGATCGTACCCGGCGGATTGTCCGACAAGGAAATTGACGCTATCAGCAGCTAACCGATTGCGCTCACGCAGCCGTCGGGCGCAGGGCAGCGATGGTAGAGCGATAATCGTCATCCTGGAATACGGCGCTGCCCGCAACAAGAACGTCGGCGCCCGCGGCGATTACCGCCGGCGCGGTCTCGGCATTGACCCCACCGTCCACCTCCAGCTCGATGGGCCGGTCGCCGATCATTTGATGCACCTGCCGGATCTTCTCCAACTGCGTTTGGATAAAACTCTGGCCGCCGAACCCAGGATTGACCGACATCACCAGGATCAGGTCTAGACGATGCAGCACATGTTCCAAGGCTGAAACCGGCGTGCCCGGGTTCAAGGAAACCCCCGCCTTTTTTCCCAGGCTGCGAATGACCTGAAGGCTGCGGTCCAAGTGGACGTCGGCTTCGGCATGCACGGTAATGATGTCGGCACCGGCGGCGGCAAACTCGCTGAGGTACGGTTGCGCCGGGTCGATCATCAGGTGGACGTCGAAGGGCTTATTGGTATAGGGGCGGATTGCGTTCACTACCAGCGGCCCGATGGTCAGGTTGGGAACGAAGTGACCATCCATGACATCGATATGGACGTAGTCGCACCCCGCTTCGTCGATGGCCCGGATTTCCTCGCCGAGCCGGGCGAAGTCAGCGGAAAGGATCGACGGGGCAATCTTCACCTTTGCCGGGGATTTCGGTGATGCGGTCATAATGATCGGTCCATTGGAGCACGGGTGGGTGGGTTACTCGATGTAGTCGCCCGACCGGCGAGCCATCGCCGCGCGGGCCTGAGCGACGACATTTTCCGCGGTGATGCCGAAGTGTTTGAACAGTGCCTCGCCGGGTCCCGACGCGCCAAAACCCTCGAGGCCGACAAATACACCATTGTCGCCGATGTAGCGGTCCCAGCCAGGCGATATGGCTGCCTCCACGGCAACCCGCACGCATTGCGGCCAACCGGGGCCGAGGACTTCCTGGCGGTACTTTGCCGGCTGTAGCTCGAACAATTTCCAACAGGGCATTGAAACGACCGCGGTGGGTATCCCCTCGCCCTGCAGCAAGTCCCGGGCTGCCACGGCGATGTGCACTTCCGAGCCCGTAGCAAACAGGGTGACCTCGCGTTCGCCGCCCTCCGCTTCGCGCAGCACGTAAGCGCCGCGAGCGCAAAGGTTGACGCTTTCATGCTCGATACGGACCGCCGGGAGGGCCTGACGGGTGAGCACCAAACAGGACGGCATGTCGTATCCGGTCAGCGCGATCACCCAGCACTCGAAGGTTTCGACCGCGTCGGCGGGGCGGAACGCCAGCAGATTGGGCATCACCCGAAGGCTGGCCAACGTCTCGGACGGCTGGTGGGTCGGTCCGTCCTCTCCGACGCCGATGGAATCGTGGGTGAGCACGTAGATCACGCGTTGTTTGTTGATCGCCGACATGCGCATGGCGCCGCGCATGTAATCGGCGAACACGAGGAACGTGCCGCCATACGGAATGAAGCCGCCGTGGAGCGCCATCCCGTTCATGGTGGCGCCCATGGCGTGTTCCCGGATACCGTAATGGACGTAGCGGCCCGAGTAGTCGCCGGGCGTAATGGGTTTGGTGCTCTTGGTCATGGTGCAGACGGACTCGGACAGATCCGCGGAGCCGCCGATCACCTCCGGGAACATGGCGGTCAGAATTTCCAGGGCCTCGCCCGAAGCCTTGCGGGTCGCCCATTTCGGTTGATCGTGCGCCAATTTCTGTTTGTACTCATTCAGTGGCATCTGCCACCCCGGCGCCAGCCTGCCTGCGCTGGTGCGCTTGAACTCTTTCCGCTTGCCGGAATCCATGGCCGCGAAGCGCCCTTCCCACGCCTCCCGTTCGGAAATACCGCGCCGTCCAGCGGCGCGCCAGGCGGCGATGATGTGATCGGGCACATGAAAGGGCGGATGCGGCCAGCCCAAGACCTTTCGCGCACCGGCGATTTCATCCTCACCCAAAGGCGCGCCGTGCGTGGCGGACGTTCCGGCCTTGGTTGGCGCTCCCTTGCCGATGGTCGTCTTACAGTCGATCAACGTCGGTTTGTCGGTCAATTGTGCCTTGGCAATCGCTGCTGCCACAGCTTCGGGGTCGTCACCATCCACCTGTTCCGCGTCCCAACCGCAAGCCTCAAACCGGGCAAGCTGATTATCGCTGGTGGTCAGCGACGTCGGGCCGTCGATGCAGATCCGGTTGTCGTCCCAAAGGACGATCAGCTTGGCGAGGCGCAAATGCCCGGCGAAGGAAATGCATTCCTGGCTTAGGCCTTCCATCAGGCAACCATCACCGACGATGCAATAGGTATAGTGATTGACGATATCGTCGCCCCAGCGGTTGTTGCGAAGCCGCTCCGCGAGCGCCATGCCGACCGCGTTACCAAGCCCCTGCGCCAGCGGCCCGGTCGTGGTCTCGATGCCGATGGAGATTTCGTACTCCGGGTGACCCGGCGTTTTCGACCCCAATTGCCGGAAGTTTCGAATTTCGTCGATGGTCATCTCCTCGTATCCGGTGAGATAGAGCAGTGAATACAACAACATCGAACCATGGCCTGCCGAAAGGATAAAGCGGTCGCGGTCCTCCCAGTCGGGTTTTGTGGGATCGAACTTCAAAAAACGCGTCCACAGGACGCTGGCGGCGCTGGCCATACCCATGGGCAGCCCGGGGTGGCCGGATTTTGCCGCCTGGACGGCATCGGCGCTCAACATACGGATGGCATTGGCCATCTCTTCGTGCGTGGCCACGGCCTCCGCTTCCGGTTGGAGTCGAGATTCCACATCCAACTCCGGCTGTGCTGCGGTCATGTGCGGGCTCTCCTCAGATTGCATGCTGTCCTAACGCCGCGTTGAGTAAATAGTGGGTGATGAGCAACTGCGACAGGGCCAGCGGGTGGCTGCGATGCGCAACATTGTCGCTATCCCTATAAATTCCCAGTGCCGGGTGCGGGGTTGGCTCGTTGGGGATCAGGCTCCAAAGGTAGTTCGCCAATTCTTCGGCCTGATTGTCGAGCAAACTTCCAAAAATATGTAAGGCATCCACGGGGCGAGCATCGATATCACGCGCTAACTCCAGCATGATACCGCGATCGGCGCCCGCTTCGAGCACCGGCTCGAGGTCCAGGTGCGGCAGTGTGGGGCGAAGGATGTGGCTTACGTTCAAGCGCCCGCCGCTCTCTCCGGGATCGTCATCGGGCGGATAGAAGCACACAACCATGTCTGCGTACTTCCGCTGCGGTATGACCGACTCCTCGCTATCCTTCTTGAGCTGCTCCAAGGCCGCCTTCAACTGCTCTGCGTCATAGCTCCCGAACTGCGTATCGCGCCGCAGTTTCCACCTCAGTCGCAAATCGTCCTCAGGTTCGAGGTAGAACTTCACATCGTAAGCGTCGCGCAGTTTCGGAGTGGCGTAGCCGAGCAGCCCCTCAAGGATGATGAAATCGCGGGGCTCGATGTACTCCGGCGGCCCAAGAATACCGCCGTCGTGGTTGTAGGTCGGCTTGAGAATGGGCTGGCCGTCTCGCAGCAGATAAACGTGCTGCTCGAGGATATCCATGTAATTGCAGTCGGGGTCATGCGGCGTGATCCCGATTTCCGCACGCTGGGCGCGTGAGTATTTGTGATAATCGTCGATACAGATATTGACCGATCGTTCCGGGCCCAACACCTGCGCAAGACCGGCCGCCAAGGTGGTTTTGCCCGCCGCGGAGTCGCCAACAATACCGATAACGACGGGATGATCGCGGTTCTTCATTATCATGTTCTAATTGCCTTCTGCCTGCGCGGCAGTGATTGTTGGTCCACGTGGTCCACCCTCATCGCTTTTCCAACCGGCGGCCAAGCCTGTCGCGGAGCCAAGATGGCGATGACGGATCGTTGGTTGCAACCCATTGTGACATTCGCCATGTGCCGGAAATGACGTCACCCCTTGCCCGTTCCCCGCAAACGAGGTGCAAATAATACAAATGCCTATTGCTCACTAGATCATCGGCTGGAATTAAGCCCCATCGCGCTACGCCAACTAAACAAGCCTCGGCAAATCATTCGATCGCGTGGATGAGCTTCGGTCGATCATCGATGCGCCCATGCATAGCGCTTGAGATGCCGTTTGCAAACCCTGAGTCTGTGTGAAACATAAGGATAACGGGGAACAGTATGGAAGGCGGCGTCGTTCGCCTCTGATCTCCGCGGCAGAACTGACCAGAATTTAATTGCCCTTCCGTGTTTGTTCGATCGCTCAGTGTCCATGCGAACAGATTTCAGCAATAAAAGTTCCATATGGTTGTCATAAGAGCGAAACGTTGGACAGCGGTTGTGCTCTTATTATTGCCACGCGTGGCCGAAGCAAAAATTCAATATTTCTGGGAGCCCCACGCCTTGCGGGATTTTTTCTGCAAGATTTCCGCCCCAAAGGTTTTACCCTGCCATGTTGCTTTCGCGTAGCGTTATGACTTCGAAGCGATGCTCAGCGCAGAGTGGGTTAGTCGGGCAGGCTTCCTTTCCGCCGGCTGCGCGCATTCTCTTTATCTTCGAGCTCGGAGAGGTCGGCGTCGTAAACGATTCGGTGGGCGCCGGACACGGCGATGAATCGTTTTCCCCTGGCGCGGCCGATTAACGTCAGGTCCGCGCTTTGTGCCAGTTCCACCCCCCATGCGGTGAAGCCCGAGCGGGAAATCAGAATGGGGATTTCCATCTGAACCGTCTTGATGACCATTTCACTGGTCAGTCGGCCGGTTGTGTAAAAGATCTTACCCTTGGGTGAGATCCCGTTGATCATCATGTAGCCGGCGATCTTGTCGATGGCGTTGTGCCGCCCGACATCCTCCATGTACACGATCGGCTCATTGGTTTCGCACAACACGCACCCGTGAATAGCGCCGGCGGCCAAATAGAGGCTCGGCAGGGTGTTGATCTGCTTGGTTAGCGCGTACAGCCATGACGTCCGAACGACGGCGTCGGGGTCCACCCGGACATTCTCGAACTTGTCCATGACGTCACCGAATACCGTCCCCTGGCCGCATCCGGACGTTAGGATCTTTTTTCCGAGCTTCTTTTCGTAATTGGTTTCGGTCGCCGTGCGGACCACGACCGTCTCGATTTCGGCGTCATAATCGATGCCGACGATCTCGTCATCCGGGTGGAGCATGTTTTGATTGAGCAGGTATCCTACCGCCAGGTACTCGGGATAATCTCCGATCGTCATCATGGTGACGATCTCCTGACTGTTGAGAAACAAAGTGAGCGGCCGCTCGGTGATCACCCGTGTCTCGGTGTTCCGCCCTTCGTGATCGATACCGGATACCGTGACCGTCAGCCGGGGATCTTCGGGATTCGGGATCAAGCGCTGATCATTCATGGGGCGCTCCAAGCATACGCGGATGGACAACGTCAGCCGCTCGGGTGATAATTCCGACCGGTATAATCCGACACTATCTCCTTTGGGCGCAATACCGCGATCCGCAGTGGAGCCACCAGGGATACGGAGTTTGTCCGCAACAGGAAGGCGGCTGCCCATGACAGCTCGGAACCGGTTGCCAAAGCTAACAGATTTTTCATCCGGCGTGATGGCGGCGCTGATCGCCGCTTGCCTCGCCTTCCCGGTTGGCGCGGATTTTACCGGCCATGGCGGGATGATCCGAGGAATTGCGCTGTCTCCCGATGGATCGCGGGTGATGACGGCCAGTTTCGACTATACGGCGCGGCTCTGGGATTTCGGTTCTCAGAATGAATTGGCCGCGCTCACCGGTCACGCCGGGCCGGTGAACGCCGTCGCGTTCATGCCGGATGGTCACCACGCCGTTTCGGTAGGTGATGATGGCGTTCTCGTCTCCTGGGACCTCCGAAAGAACGCGCCGCTTCACCGATTCGAAGGCCACACCGCCAAAATCGCGGACGTGTCTGTTTCATCGGACGGTCATCTCGTCGCGACCGCAAGCTGGGACCAAACCGTCAGGCTTTGGGATCTGCGGCGTCAATCCGAGGTAAACCGGCTCGCGCACGACACGCCAGTCAATGCCGTCGCTTTCGCCCCTGATCATTCAATTGTCTACTCTGGAGGAAATAACGGCCAGATCGCGGCGTGGGCCATCTCCGACGGGTCCCTCCTCTACACCTTTCCGGCACATGATATGGCTGTGACGGATGTTGCGGTGTCACCGGACGGGACCCGCCTGCTTTCCGCGGGTATCGATGAGACCGTACGCGTCTCGGACTTGGCGACCCGACGCGAACTCCACGTGTTTCGCGGTCACGACGGCCCGGTGTTCAGTGTGGCGTTTTCACCGGATGGAGGGAAAGCCGTTTCAGCCGGCCTCGACGGGCTGGTCATTCTGTGGTCATTGGAAACAGGTCGATCCATCCGATGGATCGAGGCCCATGACGGCCCGGCGTGGGCGGTGGCATTCTCGCGTGACGGCCGTTTCGCCCTGTCGGCGGGCTCCGACGAAACCCTGCGCTTGTGGCATTTGGACAGTGGAAGCCGGATCGGAATGCCGTTATCGACCGATGACGATCCCAAACCCTGGCTCGACAGCTCGCACCCCGGCGCGAAGCTGTTCCGGTCCTGTGCGGCGTGCCACGACATTGACGCCGAGAAGCAAAGCCGGTCGGGTCCGCATCTGGAGGGATTGTTCGGGCGCCGCGTCGGCACCGTACCCAGCTATGCATACTCAACGGCTTTGACCGAGGCCAACTTCGTTTGGAATCACGATACGCTCACGGCGTTGTTTCGCGACGGACCGGATGTGATGGTTCCGGGTTCGAAAATGCCGTTGCAACGGATCCCGAATGCCGAGGCCCTTGATGCCTTGGTCGCCTACCTGGAAATCATCACCGCCAAGCAACCGGCTGAGACCGACTGATCAAGCAAACGGCAAACACGACGCCGGCCCTATTCGGCCGGCGCCCCGGGTGCACTTTGCGGCGCCTTCGCCTGCTTCTTCGCCTCTTTTTCCTGAAGCTCCTGCAACCAGACTTTATGGTGCTCGCGCGCCCAGTTCTCGTCCACCTGCCCCGAGGTCATGCTTTCGAACGACCCCTCCATGCCCACCGTACCGATGTAAATGTGGGCGACCATCAGCATGCACAAAATCTGCGAGGCGGTGCTGTGAATGGCATGTATCCATTGAAGCTGCTGAAGGTCGAACAGGACGAAGGGAAACAACAGATTGAGACCGGTGAAGCTCAGCACGCCGCCGCCGAGAATGACCATCCAGAATACGGTCTTCTGGCCGAAGTTGAACTTGCGCGAGGGAGGATGCTCCGTCTCGAACAACAGACCGCCACCCTTCTTGATCCAGCCCGCGTCATACTGGTCCCAGATGTTGTCCTTCACCCACAGGACGAAAATCAACGCCAGACCCGCCATGAAGGGGAAACCGATGTAGTTGTGGACGTATTTTCCCACTTCGGAGAATGTGGAGAACGCGGACGGGCCCAATAACGGGATCAGAACGTATTTACCATAGAGCATGTTCACGCCAGTCGCCGCCAGCACCAGGAATGTGATGGCGGTGAGCCAGTGCGCAAAACGCTCGAGCGAGGTGAAACGCATCACCTTTCGGCCCGATGGGCCGTAGGCCATCTTCACTTTGCCGCGGAGCATATAGAAGCCGAACACGACGAAGAACATGACCCAAAACATGATGGCGCCGACCAGCGCGATGGGGCCGTTGCGCCAGTTCGTCCAAATGTCGCCCTCGGACTGTACCAGAACACCGGCCTTCTTATCGGGAATGGATACGGTGCCCTGGTTGCCGTGGCGCACCTCGCGCCAGAACTCGGTATCGCTAACGCTACCCGACGTACCCCCCGGTACGCGGCCGTCGGTCCGCGCGACGGCAGGAGCATGGAATGTCGGCGAAAGCGTTAGACTCGCGGCTCCCGCGTAGAGAACGGCGACGGTCATCGCCAAGCCGGCGATCAATCGGCGCATTGTAATCCAAATCATGACAGTGGCTCCCACTCCCGGTTTACGCCGACCGGGTTCAATTTCCGTCTCTGGGCACGCCTGGTGGCCGTACGTCCGAGCCTGCGGCGGTTTCGTCGGCGGCCATAAAGCCACCGCTTGAAGCATTCACGAACCCGCCTTGGTATGCGGCCCGTTCCCGCAACGCACTCAGCGTCTCCTCGCTCAAGGGCGCATCCGGTTTGCCCAGGTAGACGCCCTTTTCATAGCTCAGAGGAACCCTCTGCTCGCTGGAATCGCATGCGGCGAGAACGACGGCGGCTCCCGCCAGCACACAGATGGTCAGTATGGTTTTCGAAGTGCTCATTATCCACCCTAGTTCCACGACCAATTTTCCAATCAAAGACCCAGCAGTTGGCGGCGCACTTCGTTCGCGACGCCGCCTTCTCCTGACGGCCGGCGGATCATCAGGCTCCGCCGGATTTCAGTTGGTAGGCGGTTCCCCAACCCCAGGCGCCGGCGCCGAACCCTCGGGCCGCCGTTCGTTCGCGGAAGATGTCCGACACCACGTCGCCATCGCCGGCCAGCAGTGCCTTGGTCGCGCACATCTCCGCGCAAAGCGGGAGTTTGCCCTCGGCCAGGCGATTGGCTCCATACTTCTGGTATTCGGCCTTGGAGTTGTTCTCCTCGGGACCGCCAGCGCAGAAGGTGCACTTGTCCATCTTGCCGCGTGTGCCGAAGTTGCTGGCCTGCGGAAATTGCGGCGCGCCGAACGGGCACGCGTAGAAGCAATAGCCGCACCCGATGCAGAGATCCTTGGAATGCAGCACCACACCTTCCGCGGTATCATAGATGCAGTCCACCGGACATACCGCGATGCACGGCGCCTCGGAACAATGCATGCACGCCACCGAAATGGACCGCTCGCCCGGCTTGCCGTCATTCAGGGTCACCACCCGGCGACGGTTGATGCCCCACGGAACCTCGTTCTCGTTCTTGCATGCGGTGACGCAGGCGTTGCACTCGATGCACCGCTCGGCATCGCACAGGAACTTCATTCTTGCTGCCATGATTGAACTCCTCAAGCGGCTTCGATGCGACACAGGGTGACTTTCGTCTCCTGCATCTGGGTCACCGAGTCGTAGCCGTAGGTACCGCATGTGTTGGCCGATTCACCGAGCACATAGGGATCGGCGCCTTCGGGATACTTGCTCCGGAGGCTCTCGCCGTCGTGATGGCCGCCGAAGTGATAGGGCATAAACGCCACGCCGGGGGCGACGCGTTCGGTGACCATCGCCTTGACGAGGACTTTGCCGCCCTCCGGGCTATGGAGCCACATCATCTTGCCGTCCCGGATGCCCATATTGTTGGCGTCGCGCGGATTGACCTCGCAGAACATGTCCTGTTGCAACTCAGCGAGCCACGGGTTGGACCGGGTTTCGTCGCCACCGCCCTCGTACTCCACCAGCCGTCCCGATGTCAGAATGACAGGGAATTCCTGGGAGTAGTCATTCTTCTGAATGGACTCGTAGAGTGTCGGCAGACGATACGCCTGAGTATCCGCGTAGGTGGGATAATCGGCTACCAAATCTCGCCTTGGCGAGTATAGCGGTTCTCGGTGAATGGGCACCGGATCGGGGAACGTCCACACCACGGAACGGGCCTTGGCGTTGCCGAAGGGCGCGCAGCCGTGCTTGATGGCGACCCGCTGGATCCCGCCCGAAAGGTCGGTCTTCCAGTTGGTCTTCTCGCCGGCGACGCCCTCGATGGCTTGCCGCTCGGCATCGCTAAGATCCGTGTCCCAGCCAAGTTTCTGCAGCATCGCCATTGTGAATTCGGGATACCCATCCTGAATTTCCGAGCCTACCGGATAGGAGCCTTCGGCCAACAGATTGTCGCCTTCGCGCTCCACTCCGAATCGCGCCCGGAAACACAGGCCGCCTTCGGCAACCGGTTTCGAGGTGTCGTAAAGGTTGGGCGTCCCCGGGTGCCCCATCTCGGGCGTTCCCCAGGCCGGCCATGGCAAGCCGTAGTACTCGCCGTCGCACGGCCCACCCTTGGCCTGCAGGGTGGTCTTGTCGAAGGTAGACTGGTTCTGCATATGCTTACGCAGCCGCTCCGGAGATTGGGCGGTGTAGCCGATGGTCCACATACCGCGATTGAATTCGCGGGTGATGTCCTCGATCAGCGGCTCGTTCTCGTTCACCTCGATGTGCTTGAACATCTCCTGATCGAAGCCGAACTTCTTGGCCATCAGGTACATAATCTCGTGGTCGGACTTGGCCTCAAACAAGGGGTCAATGATCTTTTCGCGCCACTGCAAGGACCGGTTGGACGCGGTCACCGAGCCGTAGGTCTCGAACTGTGTCGCCGCCGGCAGCAGATAGACGCCATCCTTGCGGTCGCTCAGCACCGCCGACAACGTCGGGTACGGATCGATCACGACCATCAGTTCGAGCTTTTCCATCGCCTTTTTCATATCCGGCATGCGGGTCTGGGAGTTCGGCGCGTGACCCCAGAACACCATGGCCCGGAGGTTGTTGGGTTGATCCATGTTGTCCTTGTTCTCGAGGACGCCATCGATCCACCGCGATACTGGGATGCCCTTGGACTCCATGAGTTTCTGGGTGGCGAACCGGTCCTTCAGATACTCGTAGTCCACGTCCCAAACGCGAGCCCAATGCTTCCAAGAGCCGGCCTTGAGGCCGTAGTATCCCGGCAACGTGTGCGACAGGACACCCATGTCGGTGGCGCCCTGGACGTTGTCGTGGCCGCGGAAGATATTGGTGCCGCCGCCGGACACGCCCATGTTGCCCAACGCCAACTGCAACACGCAATATGCGCGGGTGTTGTTGTTGCCGGTTGTGTGCTGGGTTCCGCCCATGCACCAGACCACCGTGCCGGGCCGGTTGGTGGCCATGGTCCGGGCCACCCGCTCAAGTTGAGATCCGGGAACGCCTGTGACCCGTTCGGTTTCCTCGGGCGTCCACCGCGCGACTTCCTCGCGGATCTGATCCATGCCCCAGACGCGCTGGCTGATGAATTCCTTGTCTTCCCAGCCATTCTCGAAGATGTGCCACAGGATGCCCCAAATAAGAGGAACATCGGTGCCCGGACGCAGCCGCACATATTCGTCGGCGTGAGCCGCCGTGCGGGTAAACCGCGGATCGCAGACGATCAGTGGTGCGTTGTTCTCTTCCTTGGCCTTGAGGATGTGAAGCAGCGCAACGGGGTGGGCCTCGGTCGGATTGGAGCCGATGAAAAACATGGAGCGCGCGTTGTGGATGTCATTGTAGCTGTTGGTCATCGCGCCGTAGCCCCAGGTGTTGGCCACACCGGCGACGGTAGTGGAATGACAGATGCGCGCCTGGTGGTCGCCGTTATTGGAACCCCAGAAAGCGTAGAATTTGCGGAACAGGTAGGCTTGCTCATTGTTGTGCTTGGCCGAGCCGAGCCAGTAAACCGAGTCGGGGCCGGAGGTTTCGCGGATCTCCAACATCTTGTCGCCAACCTCGTTGATCGCCTGGTCCCAGCTGATCTTCTGCCACTTCCCGTCCACCAGCTTCATGGGATACCTGAGCCGGCGTTCACCATGGCCGTGCTCTCGAACGGCCGCGCCTTTGCAGCAGTGACCGCCCATGTTGAACGGGCTGTCGAAGTCGGGCTCCTGCCCGACCCACACGCCGTTATCGACTTCGGCGATGACCGAGCATCCCACGGAGCAATGGGTGCAGACGCTCTTGACCTCTTGGAGCTTGCGCCCGCCTGTCGCTGTCGGTTGGGCTTCCGCTTTCGTCACCATTCCCGCCGGCACCGCCGACGCCATGGCGACGCCGCCCGCGGTCAGGCCGGACCGCCGAAGAAACGTGCGACGGTCTATGGCGCCACCCAGAACACCCGCCATCGCTTTCGACATACGGGGGCCATTCGCAACCCCGTTATGCTTCTTGGTCAACATGGACTCTTCCTCTCTGTCGCAACGTCGCTAGAAACGAGAGAGCGCATACACCCGCTGTACGTGCTCGGTTTCGCGGTATCCGGCTTCTTTGCGGCCGGTCGAATCGTCGGTTTTTGCCTGGACCGCGGACGCCGTCCCGAGGGTGGCGGCCGCAACGCCCGCGGCTCCCGTACCCAGTGCGGCGCCACGGATGAATGTTCGGCGGCTGATCTTATTGTTGTTATTTTGTTTGCTCATGACGTCTGTCTCCCTTCGTTCTTGTTCTAAGAACCGGGCCTCGCGCCGCCGGTGAGCGGCGGGAGACGTTTCAATCCGGAGCAATCCAGCTCCGTGTACGGACCGGGGCGAGAGCTGCCCAGGAGCCCCCTGCTCTATTCGACCATGCCGAACGCTTCGCGTTCGATGGCGATAAAGGTTCGGCCGATGCTACCGATCGGGCGATAAAAAACGGCCTGATCGGCCGTTTCCAAATCTTCGAAAAATCGCGTTGCCCACGAACCGATATGCCGGTCGAAGAACACTTGCTGGGTTTTGAGATCCGCCGGCGAGTCCAGGGATCCAGTGATCAGCCAATGCATGATCTCGAACAAAGACGCGATGTGATCCTCGGGCTCGGAGACGTCCTCGGCGCCCCGCAGGCCGAGCGTCTCCATGTCCGCGCGCAGATCGGCAAGCGGTTTTTCGTAAAGGAACCCCGTCAAATAATACGACGCATAAGGGGTCAGCTGTCCTTCGGACAACCCGACAAAGAGTTCGTTGAACTCTTGCTCCACGTCTTCCGCCGTAGTAGCGGCGGCCACCTTGCCAAGGTCACCCAAGGCGCGACCCATGTCGGTGTCGTCACCTTCGAGGCGCTCGAGGCCGGCGAGAATTTCTGCTCGCGGCGGGCCACTCAACAGGTTGGCCAGCAGGCCGTAGAAGCGCGCTCGCAACAGATCTTCTTCGTGGAGGTTGTGTTCGCCCCCTCCCAGAGGCTGAGTCACTATCGCTCTCCCAGACTGTGCCAATGCGCGAAGCTGGTTGTTTATTTTGCTTTCACGCCAGCAGAGGAAATTATTATATTTGTTGTTGTATTTGTAGGTCTTGCCTTACTTTTTAGAATTCATGGGACAGGGTAAAATGTCAATAACGAATGTCAGACCTGACACCGCCATTCTCCCTTTGTAACCGTCGACTTTTAACCTTAAGTCTCTGACAGGCAAAGATTGGCTGACCCGAAAAATCGCATGGTTTCACAATGATTTTTTTTTCGGTTCGTCTGCGACATCCGGTGGCGGTTCCTCCGCAACTTCTGTGTCTGCCGCTTCTGTAGGATCGGTGGGATCGATCCTATCCGGCATCGACTTCTCCTCGGGACTTGAACCGTCCTCTTCCTTTTCCTTATCCAAATACCCTTTTCCGGCCTCGTAAGCGGTCTTCACCGCCTCGGCGATAACACCACTCGAGCGGAAGTCTTCGTCGTAGTCGTTGAGGCCATCGAGGTTGGCAAGCACCGGGTCGCTCCGCCATAACACGCGAAGCGCTTTGCGACGGATCTCTTCCGAAACGCCTTCGCGCAGAAAGGCGGAGAAATCGGACTCCGCATTGAGGTCGGAAACATCCGGCAGGTCCTTGTGGTCGAGATCGGAAGAAGCATCTTCGTGACCGGTTTCGATAGCAGCTTCGGGCGCGACGATTTCACCTCCCCGACGAGAATCCGTCTCCAGCTCCGGAGCGGGTTCACGGTCGACCGAAAGCTTTTTTGTCCGTGCCCCCGACCGTTTCAAGCGCGACCAACGCGCCAGAGGCGTTTCGCGGTCATCCGCCACGTTTTGTCTCCATCGGCTTTCGCGCGAATGGTTCCGACGTAACGCCGCATTGCTTGGGCTTCTGTTTGCGCTTGATAAAAGGTTCATTCACATGATGCCGGTCGATGAACGCCTGAACCCAAGCCGCGACCTCCACCGGCATGGGAACGTTCTCCACCGTCTCCTCGCCGCTATCCATGTAGTCCTGCGCCTCAAACGGGCATGCCGTGATCAGGAATGGCTCCACCTCATGACCATCCTCCTCATCGTCATCATTTTCGTTGGAGCGCAGTACCACATAGAGGGACGGTACAGCGCATGAAAGGTTTTGGCGGTAGCTCTCCGTCTCGCGCCGAAAAAGCTGAAGATCGAGACACCCGGCGTAGAAGCGTGTCCATCCGGGACCCGTATCGAGTACCCGCCAATGGCCGCCAGGCCCGCCCCCAGGCATCACCCCGCGCGCACTCCACACATGATCCTGCCACGGATGTGTGCTGTCATGTCGTTCGAGGACGATGCCGACGGTCACGCGGTCCGGCATGGCAGTCGATACACGAGTTTCTTCGTCCGTCATGGTTGTCTCGCCGCCTCCTGTCACCAAGATAGGATACGGCAAGGCGATCGCCAACAGGAACCCTTTCGATCGTGTCGACGCTCCATCTCGGACCAACGGAGTGTTGCGCCGTCCCCGGAATTTGTTGGATGATCCCACCAGGCAAATAAAATAATCGCGGTCAACGAATGCCGCCCGCCGGTCAAAACCGGCCAACGAAGGGGAGAGGATGTCGATGAAGGTACGCGACAAACGGGTGCTCGTCTGCGATTGCGAACGGACAATGACGCTCGATGTGAAGGAGCTGGCCAAGCACCTGAGCGCCGATGAACCGTTTCTTCATACCCAACTTTGCCGGAGCCAGATTGACGCCTTCAAAGAGGCGGTGGCCATAGGCGACCCCCTGCTCGTCGGTTGCACTCAAGAGGCTTCACTGTTCGGCGAGCAGGCGGCGGAAACGACCGCCGGTGTCGCCGAAGCCTCGGTCGAGTTCGTCAATATCCGCGAACGCGCCGGCTGGTCGGACCAGGGTGGCAAGGCAGGCCCCAAGATCGCAGCGCTGATCGCCGAGGCCGCCCTCGATTTCGAGCCGGCGCTGTCCGTCACCCTCAAATCCGAAGGCGTGATCCTGGTCTACGGCTCCGGACAAGCCGTCCTGGACGCGGCCAGGCAACTGTCCGGGCGTCTCAGTGTTACCTGCATGATGAAGGAGCCCGGCGACGCAATGCCGCCCGCGGTCGCCGACATGCCAATCTTCAAGGGCAGGTTGCGCAAGGCGGCCGGCCGGCTCGGCGCCTTCGAGGTGACGATCGATGGATTGGCGCCCGCCGCCCCGTCGTCGCGCTCGACGCTCACCTTCGAGGACGGCCAGGATGGCGCCGTATCGACTTGCGATCTCATTCTCGACCTCTCCGGCGACCTGCCGTTGTTCAGTGCGCCGGGCAAGCGCGAGGGTTACATCCGAGCCGAACCCGGCGACCCTGTGGCCGTGCAGCGGGCGCTGTTCCACATGGCGGACATGGTGGGGGAATTCGAGAAGCCCCGCTACGTCCGGGTCGATGCGACTATCTGCGCGCACTCGCGCAACCAGGTGGTCGGGTGCGACCTATGCCTCAACGCCTGCCCCACCGGTGCCATCGTGCCCGACGGCGACCATACCGCCATCGACCCCTACATTTGCGTCGGCCACGGCGCCTGCGCCAGCGTCTGTCCAACCGGCGCCATCGCCTTCGATTTGCCGAAGGGCAACGCGCTGTTCGAACGTCTCCGAGTTTTGACCGGCACATACAGTGTGGCCGGCGGCGCCGGCATGGTGCTGCTGGTCCACGATCCGCGATATGGCCAGGACATGATCTCGGCCATGGCCCGCGGCGGACGCGGCCTGCCGGCCCATGTCGTGCCGTTCGCGGTCAACGAGATCACTCAGATCGGCGTGGATTTCCTGTTCACTGCACTGGCCTATGGCGTGTCGCAAATCAGGATCGTCGCCGGTCCGGAACACCGAAACGAACTCGCGCCCCTTAGCGGTCACGCCGATCTCGTGCACATGGTGATGAACGGTCTCGGCCATGCCGGCGAGCGCGTGGTCATCGATGCCGAGCGTGATCCCGCCGACCTCGAAAAAAGCCTCTATGCCGACTTGGCTCCGCCCCCGGC
>CAKZLS010000193.1 GCA_937127205.1 uncultured Rhodospirillales bacterium | reverse complement strand
CGTTCCCGGACGATGTGTTGTGGGATCCGGACGGCAATCTTCACGACCGCCTCGCCGCCCCGGGGGCGACGCTCTGCATTGTTCGGCCCGACGGACACCTCGGGTTCCGTTGCCATCCGCCTGCCTTCGATGTTCTCGACGCCCATCTCCAACAGATCATCCGTTGACGCCGGGCTTTTCCAGAGATCCAGGCAACCGTCGCAAGTACGCTGCCGTCGCTGTGTCGGGTGTGGAAACCGTCACCGGATCGGAGAAGCCGCGAACCGGCACCGGGCCGATTTCGCGTACGGGAATATCGGAGAGGCGCTTGGCGGTGGCCGCGTCCATCAAGATCCGGGTTCCCTGTTTCTTGTTAAGCCCCTCGAGGCGGGCCGATAGATTGACGGTGTCGCCGTAGCGGGAATAGGTCTGACGGCCGCCGCCGCCCACGCTTCCGGCAATCACCGGCCCGGTGGCGATGCCGGCGCGAATCTCCAGGCGCTCACCGTCGAAGGTCCGCTCGGCGGTCAGGTTGACGATATCGAGGGCGGCGCGTACCGCGTTGGCGGCGTGCTCCGGGTCTTTCACGGGAAGATTGAAGGTCGCCATGATCGCGTCGCCGATGAACTGGGTGACCACGCCGTCGTAGCGCGTGATGGTGGCGGTTGCCTCGTCGAAAAAAGCATTGAGTACGCCGACCACGCGCCGGGGCCCGTTTGCCTCGGTCATCTTGGTAAAGCCGGCCAGGTCGATGAATAGCACCGTCGCCGTGTCTTCCACCGGTTGCAGCAGTCCGTGATCGTTGATCAGAGCATCGGCGATGCCGCGCGGCATATAGCGTCCGAAGATGTCGGATAGTGTCTGGTGTTGCTTGTCCAGTTCCAGTTGCCGTCGCACCGTTCGTCGCGCCCGCCAGACCACGGTCGCGATCAGCACGGCCACCAAAATGTAGGCAACCGCCTCCTGAACCCGGCTGCCGGTGGCGACGAAGTTTGGGTGGAGAAAGATCGCCAGGAACTGCTCCGTCGTGGGGTTGGCGCCTATGTCGGTCCAGGTGAACCGCTCCTCCATGTCGCGGATCGCCCAGGCGAACGCGCCGAGCCAGCCGGCCGCCACGGTGAACCCGGACCACAGCACCAAACCCGGCGAAAAGCTGAAGGCGGCAATGCCGAGGATCAGGAAGTAGAACGGGAAGATGGCGTTACGGAACGACATGGCTTGGGGCACGTCGATGGTGTCGTAGATCGGCTGGGTGGCCACCAGAAACGAGAGGATCGCGATATCGAGGGTGATGAAGGCGTACTTGAGCCAGGGCCGGTCGTATTGCGACCCGATCAGGACGTATTGGATGATGCCGAGCACCGCGAATAGAGCGATGCTAAGACCGAGTTCGAGCGCGTGGTCCGGGTTTTGGATGCGCGAACCCACCAGAAAGACGCCGAGCAGCGCCAACGCAACCAGACGTCCCTTGATGGCGATCCGCAAACCAGCCTGTTCAGCGTCCCGAAAAGTTTCGGCGATCCGGGTTTGCTGGCTGGCGGTATCGCTTTGCACGCGCTGATCCCGCTGTTGAAACGGTTGGGCTCGCGTGACGAGCTTAGCAATTGATATGGCCCGCAGAATCATCCATGCCAATAGGGGCGTGTTCAACTGTAAGTCATCTACGTCTGGGTATTGGATCCCTTGACACCGGGTGGAAAGCATTCAGCATGAGGCGGAAATAGCACTCAAATTACAGGTTGAACGATGACACATGTAGGATCCGTCGAGGTGTCGACGTGGGAATAAGGGAGCGGATAAGAGAGACAGGGGAGTCCGATTTGACGGACGTGCTCCATATTCATGCCAGCGCCTTCGGCCAACAGGAGGAAGCCGAACTGGTGAGTGCACTATTGGCGGACCCCAGCGCCCAGCCCGCTCTATCGCTGATCGCCCTGACGGACGCTGGGCCGGTTGGGCATATCCTGTTTTCGGCCGCGCGACTGACTGAGTCGGAAATTCCATATCCATTTTTGATCATGGCGCCGCTGGCCGTTGTCCCGGAGGCGCAAGGTCGCGGAATTGGCGGAGAACTGATAGCCACAGCCGTTCGGCACCTGACGAAAGCCGGTGTGGCTTTGGTGTTCGTCCTCGGCTATCCGCAATACTATTCGCGCCATCAATTCGAACCGGCGGCCAAATTCGGTTTGGCGGCGCCGTACCCCATCGCCCCCGAGCACACGGATGCGTGGATGGTTCGAGCCCTTCGACCGGGCGTATTGGGTAGCGTACGGGGAACGGTCATGTGCGCGGACGCACTGAACAAGCCTGAGTATTGGTGCGAGTAGCGCCGAGCGCCCGGACCAAATGCGATTGCCTTCGACCATGGTTCGGGGTGCGCTTTCCGATGGACATCGGACCGAAATATGAGTCAGATCCATTTCTGAAACTTTTCTAGGGCTTGGATCCTCAAACCGGGCCGCCATTATCTGTGGGATATCTCGGTGCATGCCGTTCTTTGGACCGCCTCTCGATAGTACCGTCCCATTGCTCGATATCCTGGGCAAAGGAATAGGGGCCACCCCGGACGATGCGGCGTTGGTATCGCTGAGGACGCGCTGGACTTGGCGTGCCCTCGACCAGGCGTGCGATCGTCTGGCCCGTAATCTTCTCGGCCTCGGGCTCAAGCCCGGCGGCCGCGTCGCATCGCTGATGCCGAACCGCACCGAATTGCTTATCCATTATCTCGCCTGTATGCGCGCCGGGCTGATAGCGACGCCGCTCAATTATCGCTACATGCCGCCGCAAATCGACCACGCGCTGGAGGTGACGGAGGCGTCGGTGCTGCTTGCCCACGCCGAGCGCCGTGAAGATCTTGCAGCCAGCCGCATGGTCGGTCGACTACCCCTTGGCGTCATCAGCTACTGGGACCGGGAATCTTCCGCCGACCGCTCGGACTTCGAAGCGCTTTTGAACGAGGATCCTGGCGATCGGCCGCTTCCGGCGCCCGATCCGGCGGCGCCGGCCATCGTCTTCTTCACGTCCGGCAGTACTGGTCCGTCCAAGGGTGTCACCCACACCCACGAGTCACTTCGTTGGATGTTCGCGAGCTGCGCCGGCGCGTTTCTGTTCACCCGGAACGATGTGGTGCTCCCAGGCTCGTCCGTTTCACATCTGGGCGGGTTCATGTTTTCACTTTCCGCGCTGTCGGTGGGCGCGCGGGTCATCGTCGCCCGCAGTTTCGATGCGCCGGAGATCCTGCCGCTGCTGCGCGAGGAGCGGCCGACGGTGCTGTGCATGCTGCCGGCGGCCCTGTTCGGAATCGTCCGCGATGGGCACGCGCGCCGCGAAGACTTTTCGTCGCTGCGGATGTGCCGGGGTGGCGCCGACAAGGTTCCGGCGGAACTGGAGCGCGAATTCATCGCGCTTACCGGCTTTCCCATCGACGAGGGATACGGATGTTCGGAAGTGGGGCTGACGGCGCTCAACCCGCCAGACGGTGAGATCAGGATCGGCTCGGTGGGACGACCGATACCGGGATTTACGCTGTCCATCCGCGACGACGACGGCGCCGAGGTGCCGGCGGATGCCGATGGCCGCCTCTGGGTGCAATCCCGCTCGATCATGCGCGGTTACTGGGGCGCAGACGCGGCCACGTCCGAAGTGATCCGCGACGGCTGGCTGGATACCGGCGATATGATGCGCAGGGACAAAGATGGGTATCTATGGTTCCGCGGCCGCAAGAAGCAAATCATCGTCCACGACGCATCCAACATCTCGCCCCAGGAAGTGGAAGAGGCCCTGCTCGATCATCCGGCGGTGGAAGCCGCGGGCGCGGTGGGTATCCACGATCCGGTGCACGGCGAGGACGTTCTGGCCTATGTAACGCTGCGGCCCGGAACCGAACCGCCTACCGGCGGCGAACTGATCGAATTCGCCCGCGAGCGGATCGGCTACAGGGCGCCCGAGTACATCGTATTTCTGGAGACGATGCCGCTGAACCCCACCGGCAAGGTGGACCGCGTGACCCTCAAGCGGATGGCAGCGAAAGCGTCATAGATCTAGGTCACTAATAATTCCTTTCAAACCATCCTCATCGACTCGTCGCCGAGCCTCGTCCAACGACACCCATTCCCGGTCGCGAAATGTTGCTTCCGGCCAGTCGGGGGCTTCCGTCACGCCGGTCATGGCGAATACCTCGACCGAACACGTCCCGCCCCATTTGTCGTACCGGTAAATACCGAGCGGTGTTTCGTCGACGGTTCCTTTGATGCCGGCTTCTTCCCAGGCTTCTTTGGCGGCCGATGCCGGCGGCGTCATGCCGGGATCGACCACGCCCTTGGGCAGCACCCAGCGTTTCTTCTTCCGCGACGTGATGAGCAAGATTTCGGGCCCGTCGTCTCCCTGGCGCCACGCGATGACTGCGGACTGTCGGTACATCCACTCTGGCACCTTGTCGGTCATCGGGTTCTCTGCTCGCAGTTAAGGGGAAGGATATTGGCGATACGCGTCGAACGTATAGTACTTGGGCCGGCTGTCGAGCCGCGCGTGCAGCCAGGCGACGCCCAACCCGGACGTACTGAGCCACACCGGGCGATCGGCGAGACGATCGCTCATGGCGCAACCGACGGCTTGCCAGAAGGCGTGCTGCTGGTTCATGGCGGCGTTGCGGGCGAAGGCGGCGATGTGCGGGTAGACATGCGGCGCGGCCCGTGGCGTGGGCGTCACCAGAAACGCGTCGCCGCCGAGATTGGCGAACGCCGCCACTTCCGCGTCCGGCCCCGCGGCTTCGAAGTACCGGGCAAAGGCATCGGGATCGGGATCCATGAGGGCCAGCGCCGGACCGTCCACCATGACGAACTCGAACGGCCGCGCCACGGTTTCCTGGGTAACCGGCGGCGTTTCCCAGAAGTAAGCGGGGAAGGGAGCGCGAGCCAACACATCGACAAACACGACCCGCAAGCCGGCGTCTTTTTGCCAGGCATTGATGACCTCGGCGAAGGCTGCCGGGCTCCCGTCGCGATGGACGCGGACGTGAACGACGCGGCCTTGCTTGAGTGTTTCGAGTTCGGCGTTCCAAGGCATAGCATTTTCCAATCGCGTGATCCCCGACTGTAGCCTGGATGGAGCGCGAGCGTAATCCGGGGAACGGTCGATCACCGACCGGACCCTACGGTCGGCGGGGACCCGGAACCGCACGAAGATGTGACGCATCGTGAAACGATATGCGCGGCGCTCGGGCTTAAGATAACACTGCCGACAAAGTTGGTGCGCCGGTTTCGCAAAATGGACAAAGCGTGTTGATCATGACCTTACAAATCGAAGTTCAGAGTTGTCAGGCGCCGGTGCGAGGAGCCGGTGCCGTCAGGATAGTAGCCTGGACTCCCACACTGATCGCTAGTGCCGTGCTGTTCTCGATGTTTTTCGCCAGCGACGGTTTTCCCGCTTGGTTAGGCGTGCTCGGGATCGTGCCGCTCGTTTTACGTCTGACGGGATGTCCCACCTGCGGTGGCACCCGCCAATCGCCCGCCGGCGGTTCATGGCCAGGTCACTAAGCCTGCGTCGCCTGAGTCGCGCTTTTGCGTGGAGTCTCGCTGTCTCTCTGGCCTTGGGCATGGCCGCAGCCGATGCGCGTTCCGATGACTTTGCGCGTGGCCTTCAGGCCTACGACGGCGGCGATTATGGGACGGCGATGGCCGCTTGGCGACGGGCGGCGGTGGCCGGCAATACCGACGCGATGACCGCCATCGCCAACGCCTACCAACAGGGCCAAGGCGTGCAAGCGAAACTCGGAGCAGCGGTTTCCTGGTACCGCCGTGCGGCGAACGGGGGTAACGCCTCCGCGCAAATGAATCTCGGCGATCTGGCAAGCCGCGGCGAAGGCGTGCCGCGCGACCCCGTCGAAGCCTACTTCTGGCTGGGTCTCGCCGCTGCTCAGGGAAACCGGTGGGCGGCCGAGCGCCAAGCGCAAGTCGCTTCGGACCTGAACCCCGATAAGATCGCCCGCGCCGAGGCCCGAATCCGGGATTTCGAACCTGCCGACCCGTGAGGGGTTCCGCGGGGGATATCAGTTGGTGGCCGCCGGCAAGGTGAGGACCTGTCCGGGGTAGATCAAATCGGGGTCTTTGATCTGGTCGCGGTTGGCTTCGTAGATCACCGAGTAGGCGTACCCCGTTCCGTAGCGGTCGACGGCGATCCGCCAGAGGTTGTTGCCGGGCTCGATGCTGATGGCGCCCGTGGCGCCCGCGCTGGTCATCAACGCCATGGGCTCGAACGGCACCTCGACGCGCGCCACCACCTTTCCGTCGTTCGCCAACTGATCGGCGCGGAGCTTGCGTTCGCCTGGGTCCGAAATGCGCCGCGGCGACAGAAACCATCGGCCGTTCACATCGGCGACCGCGTCGCCGAGCAGATCGTCGTCGAGATACAATCGCACCGACGAGCCAGGCGCCGCACGCCCGCTGATGCTGACCTGCTTGTTTTGCGTCGCGTCCCGGTAGTCGACGACCTCGATGCTCAGCGGCCCGGCTTGCTCCGCATTGGCCGGGGTCTGCAGCACGGTAGACGGACCGCCACCCGCGCGCGGCACGTTGAGCGCAAGGATCCCCGAAGCGCCGGTTGCCGGCCGGCCGGCAACGTCTCTGCCGTGCTCGGGCACCACCAGGACCACGTCGGAGCCGGAGGAAACCGGTTCCTGATCGGCAGCGTGCATCTCCAGGTTGAGGCGGCGGGATCCGGGTTCCAGCGGCGATTCGGGGACATAAACCCACTCGCCGCGTTCGTCGGGGGTGGCTTGACCGATGAAGGTATCGCCGTCGCGGATTACGACCGTGCTTCCCGGCTCCGCCCGCCCGGCGAACACCGCGTCCCCATCCGGATTGACCCTGACTACATCGAAGGTGGGCTTGAGAATACGCGGGGTTTCCGCCGGGCTGGTCGCGGCATCTTGTTCCGCCGTAAGGCTCTCGGTCGACGCCGGCTGGTGGGCGTCACCGGAGAGATCCGGGGCCGGTCCTGTCAGAAAGTTCAGCCCGATGGCTAAAGTGACAATGACCAATCCAAGGATAGCGATAAGAAAGGGCCGGCTCACCTTTTGCTGCAACTCCGTTCAATGTTCGTTCGGGCCGATTGCCGAAGGGTAGTACGCAACGGACGCGGGTGCAACGATACCGGTGTAAGCGCACCCGACGCCATCGCCCGAAACCCTAAAGAGCAATGGAGTTTCGCCGCATAGACAGCGAGGCATAGACAGCGAGGGTTGCGCCACCATTGGATTTCGTTTTCATTGCTTCCAACAGCTTAAGCGCGCATCGGCGCGGTTGCCGCCGTGGCCGATATCGAGGAGGGAACGTGATTCACCATATGATCGCGGCCGATAGCGGCTCGCGGAGACGCGGACTATTCGTGGCGCTCGCGGCCCTGATCATCGGTATTTCCGTATTGATGAACGGGACGGCCGGGGCACAGGCAGCGCCAGCGGTCCCAGGCGCGGGTACCGAGCCTGGCGCTTCGGAGACGCCGGCGGTCACTCTGCCTGAAGATCTTACCCGTGAAGAGGTTCGCGCGCTGCTGTCTCGGATTTCCGACGCGGAAGCCCGGCAGCTGCTGCTCCAGCAGCTCGACAAGGTGGCTGCCGAGGATGCCGTGCTGGAACCGGCGGGCATGATGGACAGGTTCGAGGACTCGTTGCCGGCCCTGAGGAAACGGCTCGAGCTCATGGTTTCCGCCGTCGCCGATCTGCCGTCGATCGGCCCGTTTCTCATCGACAAGCTCACCAACGATCAGCCGTCGCGCATCTGGTTGATTCTGTTTTACGCGGTGGTGGTTTTTACCGGCGGGCTGGTGGGCGAATGGTTGTTCCGGCATCTGTTCACCCGCAATCTCGTGCATCCGCAGGGCGAGAAGACGTCCGGGTTCCACAAGGCCTGTATTCTCGGCCTTAGATTGGTCGTGGATCTCCTGGGGATCGCCGTATTCGCGCTATGCGCCCTCGCCTTATTTTTCGTTTTTTACCAAGGGCACGAACCCATCCGGCAAGCGGTGAGTACCTTCTACTGGTCAATCATTCTGGTCCGTGGCAATGCGGCAGTCATGCGATTCCTGCTGGCCCCGAGTGCGCCGGCGCTCAGGTTCATACCCATGAGCGATTCGGCGGCGGTCAAGCTCTATCGCAGGATCGTTTGGGCCGCGGCCGCAGTGATCGTGCCTGCGTTGTTTTTGAACCTTTTGGACGATTTGAACATGAGCGAGGGGCTCGCCTTGCTCGTGGGACGAATCGTGTATTTGGCCGTGATCGGTTTTCTCATGTGGATCGTCTGGCACGACAGGAAGACCGTCGCCGAATTGATTCAGTCGGGTGCGGACGTCACGGACGAGCCGTCGGGACCGGTCAAGCGGCTGTTTGCCTCGAACTGGCATATCCTGGCACTTTCCTATCTGGGCGGGATTTACATCTTCGGGACCGTACAGGTTATGCTGACAGGCGTACGGGCAACGGGTCCAGCGATCGTCAGCATCGCCGTTCTGGTCGCGATTCCGATCGTTGATATGATGATGAAGGCGGTACTGAGAGCAATGCTCAGAGCGCCGAAAGATGAAGCGGAGGCGGCCGAGGGTACTGCTGGCGTCCCACCACAGGTAATAACGCAGGAAAGGGCGGAAACGCTCTCTTCGACCGATCTCGCACCGGACGCCGGCGATAGCGAGTATTTTCATGTCTTGCTCAAGAATCTGCGGATCGTTCTGGCGATCCTTGTTGTGATGACGCTCGCGGAGGTTTGGGACGTCGATGTGCGGGCCACTGCTGCGTCGGGGATCGGTGAAGTCCTCGCCAACGCCGTTTTCGATATCGCCATTACCCTCGTTCTCGCGTCCGCGATCTGGGGGATCGTGAAGACAGCGATCTCCCGGCATCTCCCCGAGAAAGGCGGCGACGCGGAGGGCGAGGTGGCGGAAGGCGGCGACCCCGGAGGTACCGGCGGCACCAGGCTGGAGACGCTGCTGCCGTTGTTCCAAAAGTTCTTGTTCATTACTTTAGTCGTGGTTGTCGCCCTCATTGTCCTGTCCGAACTCGGCGTCGACATCGGACCGCTGATCGCCGGTGCCGGGGTTGTCGGCATCGCCATCGGGTTCGGTGCCCAGACTCTGGTGCGCGACATCGTGTCGGGTGTGTTTTTCCTGTTGGAGGACGCCTTCCGGGTCGGCGAGTACATCGATATCGGTGGCGGTATCCGGGGCATGGTGGAGGATATTTCCATCCGTTCGTTCCGCCTTCGCCATCACAACGGTCCCATCCACACGGTACCCTTCGGCGGGGTCAACACCCTGACCAATTTCAGCCGCGACTGGGTGATCATGAAGCTGGAGATGCGGCTGCCGTTCGAGACCGACATCGAAAAGGTGCGCAAGATCGTCAAGAAGGTGGGTCAGAAAATGATGGCCGATCCGGAACTCGGAAAAAATTTCCTGCAGCCGGTCAAGTCCCAGGGCGTCAACCGGATGGACGACTCCGCCTTTATTTTCCGTATCAAGTTCATGGCCAAGCCAGGGGAACAATTCGTCCTGCGGCGCGAGGTCTATCGTCGGGTGCAGGAGGCTTTGGCGGCGCAGGGTATCCACTTCGCGCCCAAGCGAGTGATCGTCGATGCGTCCGGCGTGTCTCCTGAACAGGCGGCGAATGCCGCAGCAGCCGCAGAGGAGGATGCGCCGGCCGGAAAAGCCGGGAGCGCGCCGTAACGATTGATAGATGGTAGGGTTTTCCGCTAAAATTATGCGGACGGAGCCAGGGGGGAAGCTCCGTCCGCTACGCTACCCGCCTCGCTCTGGGGGACCACCATTGCGGCGGGTAACGTTCTTTCTACGATTTCGTTGGGGCGGCGGATCAATGCTTTTGCCCGTCGCTCCCGCGACATGATTTAAAGATAGTCTGCGAGTCCAACGAAAAAAGCCCGGAGACGCACTGGTGTCTCCGGGCTCTCTTGATCGTGCGACGCGGCGTTACTTGGGCAGGAGCACGGTATCGATGACGTGAATCACGCCGTTGGACGCCATCACGTCGGCGCCGACGACGGTTGCATCGTTGACCTTGACCCCGTCGGTCGCATCGATGGCGATCGCCTGGCCTTCCACGGTATCGGCATCAAGCTTCTTACCGGCGATGTCGGCAGAGGTCACTTTGCCGGGCACCACATGGTAGGTCAGAATGGCGACCAGCTGATCTTTATTTTCGGGCTTAAGAAGGCTCTCGACCGTGCCTTCTGGCAGCTTGGCAAAGGCGGCGTCGGTGGGCGCGAACACGGTGAACGGTCCCTCCCCTTGAAGCGTCTCAACAAGGCCGGCCGCCTGAACTGCTGCGACGAGAGTGTTGAACTGTCCCGCTCCGGAAGCGGTTGCGACGATATCCTTGGTGGCTGCCGCGCGGGCGTTGTCGACGGTCAACCAACCGACAACGGCGATAACGGCCGCGACAATAAAAGCAGAACGAAAAGAAACGATGGACATAAAAGTCTCCCTGGTTGCACTAACGTAACGTATTGGCATGTACGGGAGGGTGGCCGGCTTGGATCATGGCTGCCGGCGCGGGTTGCAGACCGGCGCGGCGATTCTGGGACCTCGACCGCGTCTTACCAAATCTGCCAGTCGGGATTGGTACCGGGCTGTGCTTCGATGGCTTCGAGCGACTGTGCGCCCCTCGAGCGCGATGAGCTGGCGAGATCACGGTAGCGTTGATAATTCGCTTCCGAGCCTTTGTACAGACAACCGCACGAGGCTGCGTCGGCATAGACGTAATGGACTTCACCGTCGTTGGTGTGGCGGACGATCTGGCGCTGCGTCAGCGCATCCAATTGCTCTTTTTGTTCCGGGGTGTCGGCAGTTTTGATCTCGAAACCGGCGGCCCCGAGCAGCACTTCCGTCGTGGCCGAGCGCCGCGCCTCTTCCGTTTCGCATCCGCTTAGAAACACGACCAGAGCGGCGGCGGCGAGCACCGGGCGCATTGTCATTTACCTGCCTTGTGCAAGGCGCTGCCGCGGCCCGAAAGGCTCGGATTTTCCATGGAATAGATTTGCGCCGAAAAGGCCTTTTTCTCGAGCGAAATGCGGTTGTAGACGCCGTCGGCGCCCAGCACCCAGCTTTGCACTTCGTCGCGCAGACAGGCACCCATGATTTCGTCCAGGACTTGCTGGTGAACGGTGGGGTTTTCGATGGGTACCAGGGTTTCGATGCGTCGGTTTAGGTTGCGCGGCATCCAGTCCGCCGATGAGATGAACACCTTGGCCTCGCGCGACGGCAGCTTGTGACCGGCGCCGCATACCAGGATCCGCGAATGCTCCAGAAAGCGGCCGACGATGCTGCGGACCCGAATGTTTTCGGAGAGGCCCGGGACGCCGGGCCGCAGGCAGCAGATGCCCCGGATCACCAGGTCGATCTTCACCCCGGCTTGCGACGCCTTGTAGAGCGCGTCGATGACCTTGCGGTCGGCGACGGCGTTGAACTTCGCCCAGATGGTCGCCGGGCGGCCCGCTTTGGCGTGTTCGATTTCCTCGTTGATGAGATCGAGCACGTGACTTTTCAATGTATTGGGCGCCAGGAACAGTTTCTCGAGGGCGTATGGTTGGTCGTGCCCCGTCATATAATTGAACGCGCGGGTGGCGTCGCGGCAGAGCGCCGGGTCGCAGGTGAAGAACGACAGGTCGGTATAGATTCCGGCGGTGATCGGATGGTAGTTGCCTGTCCCGAAATGAGCATAGGAGCGCAGGGAGGCGCCCTCGCGTCGCACCACCACGCTGATCTTGGCGTGCACCTTTTTGTCGAGAAACCCGTAAACCACCTGCGCGCCCGCATTCTCCAGGTCCCGCGCCCAGTTGATGTTGGCCTCTTCGTCGAACCGGGCCTTGAGTTCCACCATCGCGGTGACCGACTTGCCGGCCTCGGCCGCCTCCATCAGCGCCGCCACGATGGGAGAGCCCTTGCTGGTGCGATACAGCGTCTGCTTGATGGCAACAACGGAATCGTCGCGCGCCGCCTGGCGCAGGAACCGGACGACCACGTCGAAGCTCTCGTAGGGGTGATGAACGATGAAATCCTTTGCCCGGACGGCGGCGAAGACGTCACCGCTGAAATCTTTGACACGTTCCGGATAGCGCGGCTCATAAGGCTCGAACAGCAGGTCCGAACGGGCGCTGACAATCAACTGACGGAGATCGCCAAACCCGAGGATGCCCTCGCGATGATAGACGTCTTGTTCCCCGACCCCGAGATGCGCCATCAAGAGTTCGCGTAGCTTCGGATCGATATCGGCATTGATGGAAAGGCGAACCGCCGAACCCTGCCGGCGCCGTTTCAAGGCGGTCTCGAAGGTCAGCACCAGGTCCTCCGCGCGTTCATCCAGTTCCATGGCACTATCGCGGATAACCCTGAAACAGCCGTTTTTGGACACCTCGAAACTGGGAAACAGACTGTGCACGAACAGGCTCATCAATTCTTCCAGCGGGAGGAAGCGGTAGCCATCGCCGGGAAGACGCACGAACCGGGCAATCTGAGGTGGAACGGGAATCAACGCGTACTGTTCCTCTTCCTCCGGTCCGACCAAATGCATAAACATGCAAAGCCCGAGATTGGGGATGAACGGAAACGGGTTGGCGGGATCCACGGCAAGCGGGGTGAGGATCGGGAACACATTGTCCATGAACCAGGTGTCGACCCACTTCCGGTCCTGAGACGACAGCTCCTTGGTGCCGACAACGCGAATGCCCTCTGCCGCCAAAAGCTCCTGGAGATCGGCCCACACCGCCGCCTGTTTCTGCATCAATCGGGCGCTGGCTTCCATGACCGCTTCGAGCTGTTGCGCCGGCGGACGGCCGTCGATGCCTGGGGTGGTAACGCCCTCGGCGATCTGCGCCTTCAGACCGGCGACGCGAACCATGTAGAATTCGTCCCAGTTGGTTCCCGAGATGGACAGAAAGCGAAGTCGTTCCAGCAACGGGTGGTTCGGATTGGTGGCTTCTTCGAGCACGCGCTCGTTGAACGCCAGCCAGGAGATCTCGCGGTTGATATACCGTTCCGTTGCCGTTTCGTTGGCCGGACGCGCTGGCGCCGGCTTTTTGGTTTTTTCCGCGGTACTCGCCACTGTTCTTCCTTC
>CAKZLS010000192.1 GCA_937127205.1 uncultured Rhodospirillales bacterium | reverse complement strand
ACGGGCCAAATGCTTGCTGACCACCGGATCGGACGCATAGGGAAGCCCCAATTCCTGCAGTCCGGCGCCTCGGCCTTCCTGCGGCAGGTCGGTGACGCCGGTGAGCGGGAAAAAGCCGTCGAGGGCAACCTGTTCCAAGGTACTTCGTTCCAACTGCGTCGACAGCGTACCGCCCATCAAACTGGAGCCGCGCGACGGAACGGCGATAGGCGCCGCCATTAGCGACTCGTCGCTAAACAGCGCCACCTTGGCGGTGGACGCGGCGTGCACCAACGCCAGGAATTGCCAGTCGTCGATGGATGTTCCCTCGGCGTCCAATTTGGCGCGGAGCGTGTAGGCGAGCGCCAGGTCGATGTTGTCGCCGCCCAGCAGAATGTGCTCGCCGACGCTGATGCGTTCGAGGTCCAGCGTGCCTTCGCTTTCGGTGATGGCGATCAGGCTGAAGTCGGCGGTGCCGCCGCCCAGATCACAGACCAGCACGATGTCGCCGGGGCCCACTTGAGATCGCCATTCGGCGCCGGCCTGAGATGTCCAGGCATAGAACGCCGCCTGAGGTTCTTCCAGGAGAATGACGTCGTGAAATCCGGCGGCCTCTGCAGCTTCGGCGGTCAAATGGCGTGCCGCTTCATCGAAAGAGGCAGGCACGGTGAGCACGACCTGGCCCTCGGCGAGATCCCACTCGCGGCCTACCGTGCGTTCAGCGTAGAGGAAACCGTCTTTGATGTGCTCGAGGTAGAAGCGCGAACAGTTGAAAGCCGAGATCTTGTCTTCCTCGATATCCGATTTCCACGGAAGGATCTGTTTGCGGGGATCCATGTGCGGATTGGAAAGCCATGACTTCGCAGAGGTGACCAAGCGGTCGGGTACCAGGGCACCATGCTGACGGGCAAACTGACCCACGATGGTCGTCTTCCCGTCGCCGTCGTCCCATGGCAGCGTAAAAGAATTCTCCGGGAACTCGTCATGGTGCGGGATATAAAGTGCCGACGGCAATGTCGGCTTTTCGCCCACTTGGTTGGGCCCGATTATTTGGGTGACATCGACGATTGCTGTCTCGTCGTTCTCCAGATCGGTAAGCGCGACCGCGCTGTTGCTGGTGCCCAGGTCAATGCCGAGGCTGAAACGATGGGTCATGGCGGGCTACTTCTTGCTTCTCGTTAGGGCAGGTTACTTGAGCTCCACCTCTGCCGGCGCGATGGCGGGTAGCCGGTCGTCGGAGGTCTTGAGTACCCTCGGCAGCTTCACCGAATCGGTTTTCCAGCCAGCATGCACAAGCCGGCCCGAGAATGGCGGCTCGCCGCTGATCTTGCCGACAAGACGGTATTCGTCGGCCGCGTATCCCGCCGGCACACTCACCGAGGCTCCCTCGGCTTCGTCACGGATATGACGAATGGCGAAGTGTTCCTTCAACGCGGCCTTGCATCCCGCGTGCACCACGCGTGCCGCAGCTCCAACCTGAGCATCTGTGTAGGCGGTGACGTCGTCCATGAGGAAGTCCACCAGCCGGCCCTTTTCCTGAAGGGTGGCGAGGAAACTGACCACTTCTGCTTCGGCCTGATTGGCGGCCACCGGAATCGGTACCGGCTTCGCGGCCTCGGCCTTGACGTCTTGAGTTTCGGCTGCCGGCCGACGATTAAAGAGAATGGCTATGAGCAGGGCCGCGGCAATCGCGACGATGGCGACCTTCACATGAAACTCATAGGCTTCCGCTTGGGGCACGTAGTTTAGCCCGATGGAAATCAGCAACGTGGTCAACGCGAGCAAGACGAAGGCTGCAATTATTGAGACGGCTCTCATAATCCTGGCTTTTCTTCAGTCAATTGGGCAATTGGGAATCGTCGCCACACTATTTGAGCAGCGTACGACCGGGCAAAGGCCACACTTTCAACCGTTTTGCAAGTGTCAAAGGCTTACCGGAACGATCGGCCTCGGCGACGGACCCACTCAAGGCCCCACATTTTCCAGTAATTCCGGGACGCGTATTTCCGCAACGCACCTTTCAAAAACGCAATTATAGGCTACATACGACTTTGACGCCTTCCAAGGCTTCTGCTACGGATTTGCTTTTATGGGCTTTCTTTAGCGCCCGCGAGTACGACCGTGAGAAAAGGACGCACCATGCTGAAAACCCTGTTCCTCAATCCGCCTTCCTATGAGGGCTTCGATGGTGGCGCAGGCTCCCGCTATCAGGCGCGCCGTGAAATCAAGTCGTTCTGGTACCCGACGTGGCTGGCGCAACCGGCTGCCATGGTACCGGGCAGCCGCTTGGTGGACGCGCCGGCGCGCGGCTTGTCTCTCGACGATGTCTTGCCCATGGCGTCGGATTACGAACTCGCGGTCCTGCATACCAGCAGCCCGTCCTTCCCGGCCGATGCAAAGGTCGCGGAGGCGCTCAAAGCTCGTAATCCCCAGTTGATCGTCGGTTTCGTTGGCGCCCATGTGGCAATCCTTCCGGAGATCAGCCTGAAGACGTCCGAAGCCATCGATTTCGTCGCAGGCAATGAGTTTGAATTCACCATCAAGGAAATCGCCGAGGGAAAATCATTCGAGGAAGTGGACGGCATCAGCTACCGCGACGGCGACCGGCTCGTCCACAATCGCCCGCGGGCCATCCTCGAGGACATGGATCAACTCCCGCATGTGGTCGACGTCTATAAGCGCGACCTCGTCACCGACGACTACTTCATCGGCTATCTCTACCATCCGTACCTGTCGGTCTATACGGGCCGGGGTTGCAAGTCCCGCTGTACGTTCTGCCTATGGCCGCAGACAATCGGCGGTCATCGCTACCGTACCCGCAGCGTTGATCACGTGGTTTCGGAGATCGCCAAGGCGCAGGAGTATTTCCCGCACATCAAGGAATACTTCTTCGACGACGACACATTCACCGACGACCTACCGCGGGCAGAAGCCATCGCGCGCCGGCTCGGCGAGATGGGTGTCACTTGGTCGTGCAACGCCAAAGCCAACGTTCCCTACGACACGTTGAAGGTTCTGAAGGACAACGGGCTGCGCCTATTCGTGGTCGGTTACGAGACCGGCAACCAGCAGATCCTTCACAACATCAAAAAGGGTATGCGCATCGACTGGGCGCGGCGGTTCAGCGCCGACTGCCACAAGCTGGGCATCAAGATCCATGGCACGTTCGTGCTCGGACTTCCCGGCGAAACACGCGACACCATCAAAGAGACCATGCATTTCGCCAAGGAAGTCAATCCTCACACGCTCCAGGTTTCCTTGGCCGCGGCGTATCCCGGAACGTACCTTTACGATCAGGCGAAGCAAAACGGTTGGCTGGTAGATTCCGATACGGGCGGCCAGTTGGTGGACGGCGACGGTACTCAGGTGAGTTCCATCAGTTACCCTCACCTGACGCAGGACGAGATCTTCCAAGCGGTGGCCGATTTCTATCGCGAGTTCTATTTTCGGCCGAGAAAGATGTTCGATATGACGTCGGAGATGGTGCGGGACTGGGAATTGCTGAAACGCCGCCTGCGCGAAGGGGGTGAGTTTTTCCGGTTCCTCGGCACACGGCAGAAGAGCGCTTAGGGGCACAAACTGCTGCTGCGAAAGTATTCGACAGCGTCGCGAAGCGCGTGCCGTGCGGGTCGGGAGGTGTAGCCGAGAGCGTTGCGAGCCTTGTCACTCGAAAAGAACATGCGTTTTCTCGACATCCGGATGCTGTCCAAGGTCACCATGGGCTCGCCGCCGAAGATCCGGCCCCATGTTTCGGCCACTACGGCGACCGGGACAAGCGCACCATGAGGCAATTTGATGGTCGGCGGCTTGCGGCCGCAAATCCGCGCAACCTCCGTAAGGATCTCGGCCAGCGCCATGTTCTCGCCGCCTAGGATGTACTTTTCACCCACTTTTCCTGAGTTGTAGGCCAGGATATGGCCTTCGGCGGCATCGTCCACGTGCACAACGTTCAGGCCAGTGTCCACATAAGCCGGGATGCGGCCGTTGGCGGCATCTAGGATCATCCGTCCCGTAGGGGTGGGCTTGATGTCGCGCGGTCCAATCGGCGTTGAAGGATTAACGATGACCGCCGGCAAGCCACGTTCCCTCACCAGCCGCATTACTTCTTGTTCGGCGAGAAACTTGGATTTCTTGTAGGTCCCCACGACGCTATCGAGTGAAACCGGCGTTTCCTCGTCGGCGGGTCCATCCTTGCGAAGCCCAAGCGCGGCGACGCTGCTGGTGTAGACAACCCTCTCGACGCCGGCATCGAGCGCGGCAAGCATAAGCGCGCGGGTACCGTCGACGTTGATGGAGAGCATCGCGCGTTCATCAGGTACCCACAATCGATAGTCGGCCGCGACATGAAACAAGGCTTTGCAACCCGCGAGGGCGTGCTCAAGCGAGATGGTGTCACGAAGGTCGCCGATCGCCACCTCAACGTCGAGCTCTTCAAGATTTGTCCGAGGACTCTTTTCGCGGACAAGGACGCGAACCGCATAGCCGGCGGCCAACAACCGCCGCGCGACGGCGGAACCGAGGAAACCCGAAGCGCCCGTGACCAGCACCGTCATAAAATTTTTTCCAAAACGAGGGTTGCATCAAGGATCGGAAACGCATTACGGCCCAACATTGCGCGGTCGCCGCTTCAGCCCCGACCCTTCGAGATCGCGGCCTTGTTCGCCGAATCGGCGCTCGGCTGTCAACCCTCTATAGCGCGTGACCGCGCCTCTGAAGTTGCCCCCCAACATGAGCGGGAGTGGATGCATGCAATCGCGTCAGCAAGTGAAGCATAGCGACGGCCCTTGCAATCCGCGATGGCGTCACCACGTACACGGAACGAAAGTCTGCGCCCTGTGTACAGTCAAGTTCGATATTTGTTGTTGATTGAGCTCCGGTTCTGTCCGTCCGGCAAAACCGTCTTCGTCTGAATTGGGAGACAGTTGAAAAATGCCGGTCGACATATCGCTGCCCAACGGGACTGTTGTCTCGTGCCTGCAGAAGCATGAGGTTCCTCTCGTTCAGCTGGAAATCGAAACATACTTTTCGAACGGCATACAATTGAACGCAGGCGATACAGTGTTCGATGTCGGAGCGAACATTGGTCTGTTTAGCGTAGACGCCTATCGCCGTTGCGGATCCGATCTAAACGTTTATGCGTTCGAGCCCGTAACACCCATCTACAATGTACTTCGTCAAAACTTGGAACGCTGCGCCCCTAAGGTCCGAGCGAAGATCTTTGCCTTCGGGCTCGCCGATATCTCCAAAAGTGTACCCTTTGCGTACTATCCTCGCGCAACCGTGATGTCGACGGCCTACCCGAATGACGAGGACGATCTTTCCGTGGTCAAGGATGCGGTTCTCAATAGCATCATGCATCTCGCGCAGGCCCCGTTGGCGGTTCGCTGCCTGCGCTGGCTTCCGAAGCGTCTCAGTGCCACGATTCTCAAT
>CAKZLS010000191.1 GCA_937127205.1 uncultured Rhodospirillales bacterium | reverse complement strand
CTCAGGCTGTGGGTGTGGTGATGGCGAAGATCCGAAAGGTGGTAGCGCTCCAGGATTTCGTCGACTTTGCGCGCGATTTCTTGACGGCCGAGCTTCTGGTTCTTGAGACCGAAGGCAATGTCCTCTTCGACCAGCGGCATGACGATCTGCGCATCCGGGTCCTGGAACACGAATCCGACCTTTCGGCGCACCGCCTTGGCATCGTCGCGGGTATCCGCTCCGTCAACACGAACGGTTCCCTGTTCGGGGATCAACAGGCCGTTGAGAAGCCGGGCGAACGTGCTTTTCCCGGAGCCGTTGCTTCCGATGATGGCAACCCGCCGTTCGCGGATGGTTAGATCGATACCCTCGAGCACGGTGTTCTCACCGAAGCGGTGACTAACGTTAACGACTTCGATCATGGCTCCTTGGCACCGGCGAAAAACCCATATAATAATTGCCCCCAAACGAGTAATATACGGGAAACAAAGCGAAATCCGTGTAGCCAGCAGGACGATTAAGTGTTGCTGCGCACGATAGAAACATTCCACAATGCCGCAATTATTCCACAATGCTCGAAGCGCGGCGTGGAACAAAAACAAAGACATCGGCTTGCATCGCGCGCCCGGCACAAGAGCGCGCAGGATACGTCTCTTAGAGGAAAATCAAAGGGAGAAAAGACAATGAAACCATTATCGCGGATTGCCGCCGTGGCCGGCATGGCCCTCGTGGGCGGCATCTCCAGTGCATTCGCCGGCGATACCTTCGATGCGGTGAAGGAGCGCGGCGAGGTAATCTGCGGCGTCCATACCGGGCTTTACGGGTTTGGCGCGCCGGACGAAAAGGGCAATTGGACGGGCCTCGATATCGACATGTGCCGCGCGGTCGCGGACGCTGTTTTCGGCGATGCCACCAAGGTCAAATATGTTCCGCTCAGCGCCCAGGCGCGGCTGACCGCCCTGCAATCGGGCGAAGTCGACATCCTGTCGCGTAACACCACGTGGACACTTTCGCGCGACACCGCCAACGGCCTAAACTTTACCGTCACCACCTATTACGACGGTCAGGGGTTCATGGTGAAGAAGGATCTGGACCTGAAGAGCGCGCTTGAACTGGAAGGCGCCACCATCTGCGTGCAGACCGGCACCACCACCGAAGTCAACCTCGCCGACTACTTCCGCGCCAACAACATGAAATTTACGCCGGTAACGATCGAAAAGTACGAGGAGGTCACGGCCGCGTACCTGTCCGGGCGATGCGACGCCATCACGTCTGATGCCTCACAGTTGGCGGCGATCCGCGCCAACGATACGCCCGATCCCGCCGATCACGTGATCCTGCCCGAGATCATCTCGAAGGAGCCGCTGGCGCCGGCCGTTCGCCATGGCGACGATCAGTGGTTCGACATCGTCAGGTGGTCCATCTTCGCGACCATGGAAGCGGAAGAGAAAGGCGTAACCTCGGCGAACGTGGAAGAGGCGAAGAAAAGCACGGATCCCACCGTACAGCGTCTGGTGGGTGCGACCCCCGGTATGGGCGCCAACCTTGGACTCGATGAAGCGTGGGCGTTCAACATTATCAAGCAAGTGGGCAACTACGGTGAGATATACGAGCGCAACGTGGGCATGGACTCCAAGCTGGAACTGCCCCGCGGCCTCAACGCCATGTGGACAAAGGGTGGGCTGATGTACTCGCCGGCCTTCCGCTAATCTGAAAGCGCCGCCGTTTCCAAGGAATTGGAAGCGGCGGTTTTTTCTTGGAGATGGCGATGGCCTCAACTCCTCCCTCTGCCGCTACACCCCGAGGCAATCAGCCGAAGGTCGTGTGGTGGAACGACCGCCGCTACCGCGCTATTCTCTATCAGGTTTTGGTCCTCGGCGGCGTCTTCCTGCTCGGTTGGTATCTCGTTAACAACACGCTAACCAATTTGGCCAGCCGGGACATCGCCACCGGGTTGGGGTTTCTCGAGCGCGAAGCCGGCTTCGATGTCAGCGAAAGCCCCATCGAATACAGCCCCGCCGACACCTATTTCCGGGTGCTTGTGGTGGGGGTCCTCAATACCCTCAAAGTTTCGATCATCGGCATCATTCTGGCCACCATTATCGGCGTCATCGCCGGCGTCGCGAGGCTGTCCAGCAACTGGTTGATCGCCAAGTTCGCGACCTTCTATGTGGAAGGACTGAGGAATGTTCCCGTTCTTCTGCAACTGTTCTTCTGGTACTCGCTGATCACCGAGGGACTGCCTAGTCCCCGCCAGGCGTTCAATCCGATCACGGGCGTATTCCTCAGCAATCGCGGCTTCGGTATTCCCGTCCCCGACTGGGGCGGAACCATGACGGCCATGCTGGTGGCGCTGGCGGCCGGTATTCTTGCGGCTTGGGGGATTGCTCGATGGGCGCGGAGGCGCCAGGAGCAAACCGGCCAGATCTTTCCCTCCTTCCGGATTGGCCTCGCGCTGATTATCGGCCTGCCGTTGCTGGCCTGGCTGATTGGTGGCGCCCCAACGGCCATGGACGCGCCTGAGCTCAAGGGCTTCAATTTTCAGGGCGGTGCGACTCTGAGCCCCGAGTTCGCCGCATTGCTCATCGGTTTGGTGTTCTACACCGGCACGTATATCGCTGAGATCGTGCGTGGCGGTATTCTTGCTGTTTCCCATGGTCAGACCGAGGCGGGCCTCGCACTGGGCCTTCGCAAATCGCTGGTCATGCGGTTGATCCTGTTGCCGCAGGCGCTCCGGGTGATCATTCCGCCGCTGACCAGCCAGTACCTAAACCTGACGAAGAATTCGTCGCTAGCCGTGGCCATCGGCTACCCGGATTTGGTCAGCGTCGCCAACACATCCATCAATCAGACCGGACAGGCGATCGAGGGGGTCGCCATTATTATGCTGGTGTACCTGACGGTCAGTCTGTCCATCTCGGCATTCATGAACTGGTACAATCGCCGCATAGAGCTGAAAGGGGGGCGTTGAGCCATGACCCGACGCACCGAAACCCCCGGCGAAATTTCAGCGCGCGAAGAGGAGCCGACACACGTAAGCCTGCCGCCCCCAAAGGCGCCGGCTACTACCCCCCTGATGGCCTTTGACTGGGCAAAAAAGAATCTATTTTCCAATATTCCCAATACCATATTGACGCTGCTCTGCGTCTGGCTGTTGTGGGAAACCATCCCGCCGCTGATCAACTGGGTGTTGTTGAGTGCGGTGTGGTCCGGCGGCGACCCGGCCATTTGCAAGGCAGCCGAAGGCGCGTGCTGGGCGTTCATCGCCGAGAAACACCGCTTCATGCTGTTCGGTCTCTATCCGTTCGACGAGCACTGGCGGCCGCTGCTGGCGACGGCGCTGTTCGTGGCCGTGCTGGCGACGTCCTGCAATCCTCAGTTCTGGCGGCCGTGGCTGCTGGGTCTGTGGGCGGCGATGCTGGTGGTCTGCGGTACCCTGATGTGGGGCGGCGTGTTCGGCATGACCTTCGTGGAAAACGCCCGCTGGGGCGGACTGCCGCTGACGCTCATTCTGTCGGTGGTGGGGATCATCTGTTCATTCCCGTTGGCCATTCTGCTGGCGCTGGGCAGACGCTCCGACATGCCCGGCATCCGCGCGGTCTGTATCGGCTTCATCGAGTTCGTTCGCGGCGTGCCGCTGATCAGCGTGCTGTTCATGGCCTCTGTCATGTTCCCGTTGTTCCTGCCGGAAGGCATGACCATCGACAAGCTGTTGCGCGCCCAAGTGGAAATCATCATCTTTACCGCCGCCTATCTGGCCGAAGCCATCCGCGGCGGCCTGCAGGCGATCCCGCAAGGCCAGTACGAGGCCGCCGACGCGCTCGGCCTGACCTACTGGAAGAAGACCTATTTCATCATCCTGCCGCAGGCGCTCAAGATCTCCATTCCGCCCATCGTCAACCAGTTCATCAGCATGTTCAAGGACACCTCGCTGGTGATCATCATCGGGTTGTTCGATCTGTTGACCACCGCCAAGACGGCGCTGACCGATCCGCCGTGGCGCGCGTTCTATGTGGAGGCCTATCTGTTCGCTGCACTGATTTACTGGGTATTCTCGTTTTTCATGTCGCGCTACAGCCAATACCTGGAGCGGCGGCTGGAAACGGGTCACCGCCGCTGAAGAGGAGTTGGACTCAATGATCGCTGGGACATCCGTACCATCCGCCGCCCCCGAACCCGGGACCGAAGCGGCCATTACGTTGGAAGGCGTTCACAAATGGTACGGTGCCTTTCACGTGCTTCAGGACATCAACCTGACGGTGATGCGCGGAGAACGGGTGGTGGTTTGCGGCCCGTCAGGCTCGGGCAAGTCCACCATGATCCGCTGCGTCAATCGCCTGGAGGAACACCAGCAGGGCCGCATCACCGTCGACGGTGTGGAATTGACCAACGATGTCCGCACCGTCGAGCGGATCCGCCGCAACGTCGGCATGGTGTTCCAGCAGTTCAATCTGTTTCCCCACCTGACCGTACTCGACAATCTCACCCTATCGCCCATCTGGGTTCACAAGCACCCGAAACGCGAAGCGGTGGAGACCGCCATGGAATATCTCGAGCGGGTCCATATCCCGGAACAGGCCAACAAGTACCCGGGACAGCTCTCGGGCGGTCAGCAGCAGCGCGTGGCCATCGCCCGGGCGCTGTGCATGAAGCCGTCGATCATGCTGTTCGACGAACCCACCTCGGCGCTCGATCCGGAGATGATCAAGGAGGTGTTGGATGTGATGGTGGAACTAGCGGAGGCCGGAATGACGATGATTTGCGTGACCCACGAGATGGGGTTCGCCAAGACCGTGGGCAACACCATGGTGTTCATGGACGAAGGCATGATCGTTGAAATGGCACCGCCATCGGAATTCTTCGAAAATCCAAAGAGCGACCGGACCAAGAAATTCCTGAGCCAGATCCTGACCCATTGATTTCGCCGCAAAGGGCGCCGGTCACTGACCGTTGAGGACACCCCGGCAAGCACTTGGCAACTGGGCCAGCGCCGGTCGTTTCGGCGCCTTGAACGGCGTTTTGGGTTTGTCTAGTCGTATGCTCTCCGCATCGGAAAACCACCACGCAAGGCTCTCGTCGCAACCATCCCCGGCGGGTACCGGATGTTGTTTCTGGCATTCGATTTCGCCCGCGGGACAGCCCAGGCGCACGTGAAAATGGTAATTGTGCCCCCACCAGGGACGGATCTTGGCGAGCCACGCTCGGTCCGTCGCCACCGCGGCGCACAGTTCGCGCTTGATGGCCGGATTGACGAAGATTCGTTCCACTTCGGGGAAGCTCGCTGCTGTTTTCAAGACCCGAATGTGGATATCGCTCCAGCGTCTGCGATCGACGGATTGGCCGTCTTTGGTGACGACGGACATAGCCGAGACATCTTCGCGCTCCTGCCTAGATAGCGGTTGAGTGGGCGCTGGAAGAAACCAAATGTC
>CAKZLS010000190.1 GCA_937127205.1 uncultured Rhodospirillales bacterium | reverse complement strand
CTTGCGATGTCGGCATAGCGCACCCTTTGTCCTGGGAAAGGGCCTTTAGCTTGTCCTGGGAAAGCCTTTAGCGGACACGCCCCGTGGACTTGTCCAATTATCGCTCCAAGGTTTCAGGCCTCTTCAAAATAAAGAACAAAATAGGAACATATAGGGTTGGTGATTTGAGGTCAAGGTCTCTTTACGAGACCCACGCGCGCCACCATGCGACGCTCGCCCAATGCCTGTTGCCAAAAACCCCGCCGCCAAGACTCTATGCCGCGCTCCCGACACTGACATCAGGCACAGTCTCGATGGTATGAAGGTTCTCGGAGATAACGCGCGGCCGCAAGGCTGTGTCAGCCTCTCCGCGTCAGAGCGGCAACGCGTTTAGCAGCGCGTCTGCGGCATTGCCGATCAAACAGCGACACTCGTGGTTCGGATCGCAATCGGCATCAAACGAGAAGGAAACAGCGACTGCTCTTCGGTTCAAACGTGACGCCAAACGGAGAATGCCGGCTACAGGAGACCCATCATTCGGAAGCTCGTGTGTCCGCTTTTGGTGACGATTACGTGGTCATGAAGGATCATGCCGACGCTATCCAGAGCGTTCTTGATCGAATTGGTCATCTCGATGTCGCCCTTGGACGGATTCGGGCGGTTGCTGGGATGATTGTGAACCAGGAGGACCGCGCTGGCGTCGAGGATCAGAGCCCGCTTGACAACCTCGCGCGGATAAACCGGCGTGTGGTCGATGGTTCCCTCACTTTGCATCTCGTCGGCCAGCAAGACGTTACTCCGGTCCAGGAAAAGAGCCCTGAACTGCTCCACCGGTCTGTGCGACATCGACGCTCTGAGATACACGATCAGCTTGTCCCAATTGGTGATCACCGGTTTCTCGACGATCTCCTGTCGTGCCAAGTGGCCGGCGACGCCGCGCACGGCTTGAAAGGCATTGTAGATGTCACGGTCGATGGGTCCGAGGTCGGCGAGCTGATGAAGCTCTGCGTTGAACACGCCCGCGAGCGTCTGAAACCGCTCTAGCAGCTTTTTCGCGAGGGGTTTGCAATCCTTGATGCGGCCCGTCGTGTATAGAACCATCTCGACGAAGTCGTCGTCCGGCATCGTCTGGCCCCGGGCCGCAAGCGACAGAAACTGATACCAAAGGTCGTTGCGCCGGGTTCGTCTGTCTCCAAGCGTGAAGGGGATGCGTCCGTCAGGCGTTCCCGGGCTAATGCCAAACGCAATTTGACCGGCATCCGACAGGCCCTGCAAGTCGCGGCGTCTGGGTGAGACAGGCCTGACCACAGGCATCGGCTTGAACGCATCGCTGGTAATGCGAATGGGAGCGCCGGACAATTCCCGATCGTTCGCCGCGCTCGGCAAGGAATAGTCGAGGCTCATGGGCTCCGGGCTCGTGGCGTGCCGGCTTATGGGTTCGGGGCTAGTAGATTCCAGACTGGAGGACTCCGGCGACGATGCCGGCTCCAGCTCGATTTCATGCTCGGTGGTATTCGACGTCCTACGCTTATCCATAGAGAGTTTTCTCCATTGTTGTGCAGCACACAACTAACGCAGGAGCAAACTCCTTACACGCAACCCCTCACTTACTCAGTCCCCGCGCACTTAACTCCTAGCGGCATGCTAAGAGCAAGACTTATTTTCAACACATTCCGCGATCTGGCAGAATTGCGGTCGAAAATGGGGGTCGTTGATTGCGCTTGCCCCCTGCGAGTGCCGCAATAGTGGCCACCGTTGGGCGGCCTTTTCCCAACTGTCACGGCCAGTATTCCGAGCCGGTACGCGCATCAGAATTTCCATTGGATCTGCAAGGCAAGCACGTTCGCGTCCATAGCGGACTCGCCTGAAAAATTGCCCGCTAAAGGGCTGCCCTGGTCGCTCGCCGAAAGATCGATGGATCCATCCTTCGAAAAGACATGCATGTAGCTGAAATCGACCGTGAAGTTCGGGAAAGGCTTGTAGCTCGTTCCAAACGACAGCAGGTAGCGATCATCGGTCGGGATCCGCGGCGTGCGCGTTCGATCGGGGATCGGGCTTTGATCGAAAGCCGCGCCACCGCGGACGGTCCACGCGCCGTTCGGCCGCCAAGTGGCGCCAGCGGCGAAAAACCATGTATCGTCCCAGTCGTGTTCGGTGACGCTGGATGGTTGCGCTGGATTGTCGAACTCAACCGTTAAATCCTTGAATCGGCTCCAGCGCGTAAATTGGCTTTCCCCCATGATCGCCCATTGGTCGGTCAGTTCGTGGTAGACGCCAAACGAGATGCTCTCGGGCGTCGTGACGTCGGCGGTTGCGTTGCCGTCCCGGAACCGTCCTGTTGTTTGCAATGCCGCGCCCACGCCCGCGCTATCCAGTGTAAACCGGGAGTCGCCCTGCAGCGTATGGTGGATGGCCGATCGATAAGCCACGCCAACGCGGCTGCCGGCCCAGGGTTCGTAGAGAATGCCGAGGTTGTAGCCGTAGCCGATGTCGTCGCCGCTGACCTTCGCTTTGCCGTCCTGTTGCGTGGGAGCCGACCCGGGGATGCCGGCGGCTCGGCCGATCGAGCCGAAGTCGATGGCGTTGGTCAGTTTGGCGTCCACGTGTTGTACATTAAGACCGCCCGCCACGGAGAGGCCATCGAGAACTTCCCATGCCAGGGTCGGGGTGACGCTTATGGTTCTGATTTTCGATTCCAGTCCATAGTAGCGGCCGGTCCAGCCGTCCCGATAGTCGGTTTCAAGCCCGAAGGGAACGTTGACCCCAACGCCGAATTTGACGTTTTGATCGAGGTCGAACACCTGTTGCAGGTCCAAAAGCCCATATAGGATCGGAACGAACGCGTTCTTACCAGCGTTGTTTCCGCCCGAATTGCCGCTGATTGGCGTCCCAACGGCGGCGCTTCCTTGGCCATTGCGGATCTTCAGGTTCGGCAGGATCGCGTTACCGCCGACGATGATCTGACTTCCCGTCTGACGCGCGAGCGAGGCGGGATTGTAGAACATGTAGCTGAGATCATCGGCACCGGCGGTCGCGCCGGCGAAGGCATTGCCCATCGCCGTGGCGCTCTGATCGCGCAATGCGTAGCCCGAGGCGTTCGCCGTACCGCTCCAGCCGGCGGAAAACAGCGCGATTCCGGCAACGACAGGCAACGCACGTCTGAAGGGCGTCGCGCCGTCGGGATTGGAGGCAGGCAGTGGGCCGCAAGATAGGTTGGTCGTCCGCAACGTATGGCTTCTCGGTTTGTTTGTAATTTATCGCCGCTTTGGTGACGAGGTTCTGTTGGAGAAAGTTTGTGTTAAAAATTTTAATGGCCCATTTGGGTAACAATACCGTTTTCCCGCTCGACAACGCAAGACATCAATTTTTCTCCACTCTGTAGTAGCAATTATTACTTAAAAGCCACCAGTAATTGTATCCGCAGTTTGGGGAAATTCCTGCAATTTCCTTGTTTTTGCCACATTCTGCCGGTCATCCATTGGTGCAAACGGTTGGTAGCCTTGGTTTCGGTTTTCGGTTTGACGCGTGTCCGTACGTCGCCTCTCCGCTCCTCAATCCCGGAACAGCCGGCGGGTTGACATATTCCTAATATAAGATTAATATCCTATTTTTCTGTATGGAGGAGAAATAGTGTGTTGGAGCGGCGAAGCGTCTGCGACCGTGGCAGTGATCGGACTTGGTACAACGGCATATGCGGCATACCGAAAAGAACCCGCACCGCTGTGGGCGGCGCTCGGTTACTTCTCTTTAATGGAAGTATTGCAGGCTTATACGTATTTGGTGATCGGGGAGTGTAGCAGTCCAGCCAATCAAGTAGCTACGTTACTCGGTTATATACATATCGCATTTCAGCCAATATTTGGAAACGCCCTCTTTATGCATTTCATAAGGCCTGACGTACGACAGTATATTCAGGCCCCTGTTTACATTCTTTGTTGTATCTCTGCGGTCGTCATGCTTGTTCAACTTTATCCATTTCAATGGGCCGGTTCCTGTTCCGCAGGGACAATCCTTTGCTCTCAGATATTATGTTCTGTTCCCGGTGATTGGCACATTGCCTGGGAGATCCCCTACAACGCCATTGGCGAAATCACCTATGACATACCTGTCTTGCGAGCTGGGTTTTTCACATACACGTTAACAATGTTCGTCTTGCCCATACTTTACGGATCGTGGCGTATTACGCTCTATCATATTTTCCTCGGCCCGGTTCCCGCCTATCTATTGACGAACAACTTGAATGAATTTGCGGCCGTGTGGTGTTTGGTGTCGATCGGCTTTCTCCTCATCGTCGTCAAAACCCCCATCCGCAAATTCCTCTATGTCAAGTCGTGGCCGCTTTGGCCTCGTCATATGGATCAGCGGTCATTGCAGACGAATCTTCCTTGAACCGGACCCGGTTTGGGGGACGCGAGCATTTTAGAGGTGGGTTAGGGAATGGCATAGGGTTCGAACCTTCCATCTTGGCATTCCGTTTTTTTGAGCGGCGCCGCCTAAGCACAGAAATGAGCGGCGCCGCCGCCCACGCCCCTTCAAATTCAGCAATTTATCTGCGATCGGGCGAGCTTCCAAGCTCCCCTTGTGCGCCACCTCGCGCCCGATCGCGTCGACGGCGCCCCCGGCACAGTCGCGCGGCTGTACTGCTTCGCCGACCCGCGGTTTCGGCGCCGCCATCAGGCGCGATAGCGCGTCCTGGAGAGTCAGCTCGCGGCGTTCGGCGTATGGAGCCGCTAGGGTGGCGCGGCCGGAGCGATCCAACCATATCCAAGGCGTCGACGGTGGTCTGTCACCTTGGGCCGTCCTCGGATCGCTCGCTCCCGAACTTGCGACTTGCGCAGGCGAATGACCGGCGATCGAAGTCCGGAAAATGGATGAATCTACGGCAGTGCACCCAATAGAGACTCCCGGTGGCGATCGCGAAGAGTCACTAAGCGGGCTGCTAGAGCGTATTGTCGGCGACGACGCCTGTGAGCACCTCACCCTGGCGGACTTGAGCGACGGTCTGGGGGAGCGGTCGTTCGGGTTTGTTCTGCTGCTGGTGGCGTTGCCGGCGTGGATACCGGTGTTGCCGCCGCCGGTGCGGTCTGTGCTGGGGCTGCCGCTCGGCATCGTGGCCGTGCAAATGCTGCTGGTGCGGCCCGGGCTCAGCCTGCCTGGGTGGCTGGGACGGCTTTCGATTAAACGGGACCGGGCGCGGCGGATCGTCGAGCGGGCGCGGCCGTGGTTGCAGCGGACCGAACGGCTGACCCGGCCGCGGCTGGAGCGCTTCGCCGCCGAAAGGTTTCAACGGCGTCTCGGCGCCTTTGTGCTGTTGAACGCGTGTCTGGTAGCGGTGCCGCTGCCGATGACCACGTCGGGTCCGGCGCTGGCGACGGCGGTCCTCGCCATCGGCCTCATCGAGCGCGACGGCGGGTTTGTCTTGGCCGGCCTCGTCCTCGGCCTCCTGGCCATAGCCGCGAGCGTCACGTTCTGGCTGTTGGTGTGGTTCGGGGTAGCCTGGACCCTGGAGGCGACCGCCTAGGCGGCCACCTACGGGAGATGAATGCCGGGAGCGACGCGTGCTAACGGCAATGAAGCGCGGCGTGGAGGGTCAACTCACGGCGTTCGGCGGTGGAGACGTAGACAAGATCGAGGCTGGTGGTCTGGCGGATCATGGAGCCCGGCAGGGGTTGGTAAACCAAGTCGCGGGAGCCGAAACCGGGTGACGCGGATCCCACCTGGAATGAGTCCTGGATGCGTACTTCGAGTAGCTTGAGGCCGGGTCCGCCGTCGTTGGGCTCGATTTCCAGGGGAACGCCCACAAGCGCCAGGAAAGCGCGCCTATCTTGGGCGGCGCGGAAGCCGTCGATGAAGGCGCCTTCGAGTTCTGCCGTATTGTCATCCTTGTGGTCATGGTGGTGATGGTCGTGCATGCTCGTTCAACCCTCTGCCTTATAGCGACACCGGCTTGTCGATGATGCCTTTGTGGCTGCCCATCTTGCCGTGGGCGACGAGGGTGCCCAGCGCATCGACGATGACCCGGACGCCGAACAGCGAGGTGATGTCGGAGGTGTCGTAGGGGGGCGAAACCTCCACCACCTCGATGCCGCAGAGGCCCTCCGCCGCGACCCGGCCTACCAGACCGAGCGCTTCGCGGGGCAGGAAGCCCCCCGGCTCCGGCCAGCCGGTTCCCGGAACGAACCCGCAGTCGACGCAGTCGATGTCGAAGCTGAGGTAGACGGCGTCGGCGTCCTTCCAGGCAAGGTCGAGGGCGATCTCGGCGGTGCGGTCGATGCCCAGTTCCTCCACGTCGCGCATGGTGAGAACATTCGTATTGCGCCCGCGGATCTCGGCCACCGCCTCGCGCGGAACCTGCCAGCCGCCGATGCCGATCTGGACGAGATTGGTGGCCGGAACGTTGGGCATGTTGGTGGCGTGGAACCACGGCGTGGTGTGCATGCGCTCGTCCAGGTCCTTTTCCTGGATGTCGGCGTGACGGTCGAAGTGGATGATGCCGATGCGCTTCGAGGTGCATTGGGCGATCCCGCGAACGGTGGCGAAACCGATGGAGTGATCGCCGCCGAGGATCACCGGCATGGCACCCGACGAGAACACGTGCGATACGGCGCGGCTGATCTGGTCGAAGGTCTTTTCGATATTGGCGGGAATGGTGAACACGTCGCCGGCATCGCAGAGTGTCATCTGCTCGCGCAGGTCAACGCCAAGCTCATAGTTATAGGGTGTGTAGAGGGCGGAGATCTTGCGCATGCCCTGGGGACCGAACCGCGTGCCGGGGCGATATGTGGTGCCGCCGTCGAAGGGCACGCCGACCACCGCCGCGTCGAACTTCCCCACATCGCGGACATTCTCGGTGTGCGGGGCCTTCAGGAAGGTATTGATGCCGGCGAAATGCGGCAGCTCTCCACGAGCGAAGGTGGAAATCGAGCGATCCTCGATGCTGTCGGCGGCGTCGAGCCCGTTGCGGATGGCGGCCGCCCGCTCGGCCTCCCAGCGGGTGGTCGGAATGTCGGCCTCGGCCATGGCCGCCTTCCAGCCGCGCGCCTGCATCTTGTCGAAATCGGGATGGTGCCGGCGGCGTTCGCCGGTCAATGCCATTGCCAGAGAACCGGGAATTCCGCCAATTCGTGAGTGGGTCATGTCGTTCTCTCTATCTCTTTCTTGAGTTCGCGCGGGACCGCCGCCATGCCCGACTTGCGGTCGAGGGGGATGTCATAGGTGATTGTCGCTCCAAACGCGTCCGGGTCGGTGGGATCGTGGCGTACCTTGTCGAACACGAGAAGGCGCGTGCCAAGGTCAAATCCCTCCGACAGGTCGTGGGTCACCATGAAGACGGTCATTTCGGTATCGTTCCAAAGACTCAGCAACAGGGCGTGCATGTCCTTGCGGGTGCCGGGATCGAGGGCGCCGAAGGGCTCGTCCAGCAACAGGATCTTGGGCTTCTTGATCAGCGTTTGGGCAATGGCGAGGCGTTGGCGCATGCCGCCCGAAAGCGCGGCCGGGTACTTGTCGCGGGCGGCACTCAACCCGACGGACGCGATGGCCTGTTCGGCCTGCTCGACGGCACGGCGCCGGGCGGCTCCGAACAGATGGCCCAACAGCGGGGATCCCTCGAGTTCGAGCCCGAGCATGACATTCTGCAGGACCGTCAAATGCGGAAAAACCGAATAGCGCTGGAACACCACGCCCCGGTCCGGTCCCGGCTCCACCGCCAAGGTTTTGCCGTCCACGAGAATGACGCCCCGGCTCGGCGTCTCCTCGCTCAGCAGCATTCGGAGGAACGTGGTCTTGCCGCAACCCGATGCGCCGACGATGGCGCAGAACGCCCGTCCCTCCACGGCCATGTTGATCCGCTCGATGACCACGTGGCCGTCGTATTCCTTCCAGACATTGCGCACCTGAACGGCGGTCATGATGCGCCCTGCCCCTGAGCCGCCCAGGGAAACGCCCGCGCCCGGATGTGCCGGAGCACGAAGTCGAACAGGAAGGCCAGGAAGGTGATCCAGACCACGTAGGGCAGGATCACGTCCATGGCGAGATAGCGGCGCACCAGGAAGATGCGGTAGCCGAGCCCTTCCGTCGCGGCGATGGCCTCGGCGGCGATGAGGAATAGCCAGGCCGGGCCGAGGGATAGCCGCAGCGCATCGATCAGCCGCGGTGTCACCTGCGGCAGGACCACCCGGGTCACGATCTGCCAGGTGGAGGCTCCGAGGGTTTGCGCCTTCACAATCTGCTCGCGCGGGATCTGCGAGACCGCGATCGCGATATCGCGCGTCAGGAACGGCGCCACGCCGAACACGATCAGAACGATCTTCGACGTCTCGCCGAGCCCGAAAATAATGAACAGGATCGGCAGCACCGCAAGCGGCGGG
>CAKZLS010000189.1 GCA_937127205.1 uncultured Rhodospirillales bacterium | reverse complement strand
GGTCGGCGCTAATGTGGTTGGAGGCATGATGGATGGAGGCAAGAACCTCGTCCACTGTGCAGGCATCGGGAAAGAAGGTGGAGAACTTGGTCTGATCGTCCACGAACATGACTGTACCGGTGTAGATGCCGCTGGCGGACCGCGAGATCCCGCGCACGCCGGTCACCACGTCCGAGCTCTCTCGCAACTTCGTGGAGTGGAAGCCTTTCGGTTTGCCTTTGCGGATTTCGCCGCAGAACACGTGGCGCACGTTGATGGCCGGCCGATGGTCGCTCCAGTGAAAGCCGGGATCACGGCAGTCGGGGGCGGCGGCCGGTTCGCAAGCGCTGACCAGAAGGACCAAGGCTGGGATCGTAAACAAAGACCACGTCGGATGTGGCACTCGTCCTCCTGTCTAACTGGAACCGCTCGAGGCTCTCTCCGGATACAGTGCTTGCAGACCACCCTCGGAAGGGTCGCACACCCCGCGTTCGGTGATCAACGCTGTCACCAGACGCGCCGGAGTGACGTCGAAGGCGAAGTTAGCGGCGGGACTGGCCATGGGTGTTAGGTCCACCGAGAGGATGCGGCCATCCTCGGCGCGGCCGGCGATACGGGTCACTTCTGACGCCTCGCGCTCCTCAATGGGAATCTCGCGGACCCCGTCGCGCAGGGTCCAGTCGATGGTCGGGCTCGGCAACGCGACATAGAATGGGACCCCGTTGTCCTTCGCCGCTAGAGCCTTCAAGTAGGTGCCGATCTTGTTGCAGACGTCACCCGTCGCGGTGGTGCGGTCGGTGCCGGTGATGCACAGATCCACCATGCCGTGCTGCATCAGGTGGCCACCGGCGTTGTCGACGATCACCGCGTGCGGTACGCCGTGCTGGCTCAGTTCCCAGGCGGTCAGGCTGGCGCCCTGGTTGCGCGGCCGGGTTTCGTCGGCCCAGACGTGGATCGGAATGCCGGCATTGAATGCCTTGTAAATGGGCGCCAATGCCGTGCCCCAGTCCACAGTCGCCAACCAGCCGGCGTTGCAGTGGGTAAGCACGTTGACCCGGCCCGTTTGCCCCTTGGCCTGCCAGGCATCGCGAATCAGCGTGAAGCCGTGCTCGCCGATAGCGTCATTGATGGCGACGTCCTCGTCACAAATTTCGGCGGCGCGGCGATAGGCGGCCTCGGCGCGCCTTTCCGGCGGAAGCTGGTGGACAATCCCCATCACGTCATCCAGCGCCCACCGGAGATTGACCGCCGTCGGGCGGGTGGCCAAAAGAGTGTCGTAGGCACCGCCCAGGGCCAAGTCAGACGGGTCGTTGCGAGCCGCCAGCGCCAACCCATACGCCGCCGTCGCGCCGATTAGCGGAGCGCCGCGAACCTGCATGGTTTCGATGGCAACGGCGGCGTCTCCCAGGTTTTCCAACCGCGCGACGATCAGCGCATGAGGCAAATGGATCTGATCGATGATCTCGACTGCCCATCCGTCGCTCGATAACCAGATGCTCCGATAGTGCCGGTCGCCGACTTTCACCTCATACTCTCCTTGCCTGGATACCTACTTCAATACGCGCCCGGCGACGGCATCCAGCTTGGCAACCATGTCTGGATCCCGCGCTTCCGGGGCGGTGATGACGGCGGTGTCCAAAGCGGTATGGCAGCCGCGATGGCAACTCTCCGGCCTTCCCATCAGCTTCGGGGTCAGTTGCTTGACCAGTGCACGCCCCCTATCGGCGTTGTCCATCAACAATCGGATGATCGCGTCCACCGTGACGTCATCATGATCGGGGTGCCAACAGTCGTAATCGGTCACCATGGCGACCGTCGCGTAACACATTTCCGCCTCCCGGGCGAGCTTGGCCTCCGGCAGGTTGGTCATGCCGATCACGTCGCAGCCCCAGGACCGGAATAGGTTGGACTCCGCCAGCGTCGAGAACTGCGGTCCCTGCATCGCCAGGTAGGTGCCGCCGCGTGCAAACTGAATATCGAGATCCGTGGCCGCGTCCGCGATGGCGTCGCCAAGCCGCGCGCAGACGGGGTGGGCGAAGCCTACGTGCGCGACCAGGCCGGTTCCGAAAAAGCTGCTATGCTGCGCAAAAGAGCGATCGATGAATTGATCGACGATGACAAACGTACCCGGCGCCAGATTTTCATTTAGCGAGCCACAGGCGCTCAGCGAAATGATTTCGGTGACCCCG
>CAKZLS010000188.1 GCA_937127205.1 uncultured Rhodospirillales bacterium | reverse complement strand
TGGCAGCACACTAAATTTAGGTGTATTCTAATAAGCAGTCAGGGTATCATCAAAAGTTCTTCGGCGTAGCGACAAGATTCAAAGAAATCAAGGCTGGGAAATAAATCCGGCTGCGCGTCGAAGAGGGAGGTAAATGATGCCAAGATCCGTTAGTGATCTCTTTATTGCGCCCGACCGCAACCTTGGGCGCTATCTACAGCGTATCCGCAAGTACCCGATGCTCGCGCCGGATGTCGAACAGCGGCTTGCCAGAAGTTGGATCGACGATGGCGAGGTCGATGCCGCGCACCAATTGGTCACCAGCCATCTGCGGCTCGTTGCCAAGATCGCCATGGGCTTCAGGGGATACGGGCTTCCGTTGGGAGAGCTGATTTCCGAGGGCAACGTCGGCATGATGCAAGCGGTGGTGCGGTTCGACCCCAACCGGGGGTTCCGGCTCGCCACCTATGCCATGTGGTGGATTCGCGCCGCCATTCAGGAATATATTCTGCATTCCTGGTCGCTGGTGAAAATGGGAACCACCGCGGCTCAAAAGAAGCTGTTCTTCAATCTGAGGAAGCTGAAGGGGCAGATGGAGGCGATGGAAGAGGGTGACCTCAGGCCCGAGCATGTGATCAGCATTGCCAATCGTCTGAATGTGACGGAGAACGACGTCGTTCAGATGAACCGGCGAATTTCCGGTCCCGACAGCTCGCTCAACGCGCCTGTGCGCGAGGACGGTGACGGCGAATGGCAAGATTGGCTGATCGACCATCAGGACAGTCAGGAGATCCGGCTGGCGGATAGCGAGGAGCTCGAAAAGCGGCGCGCGCTTCTCCTCGGTGCCCTGAGAAGCCTCACCGAGAGGGAGCGCCATATCATTTCGGAACGCAGACTAAAAGACGATCCGACAACGCTGGAACGGCTAAGCCAACGATACGGCATTTCCCGCGAGCGCGTCCGTCAGATCGAAGTCCGCGCTTTCGAAAAGCTGCAAAAGTCGGTAAGGAACGCAGTGATCGAAGAACGCATCGCGTGTTAGGGGCGGGGCACCTTAGTCGACGAAGGGGTCGCGGACCATGATCGTGTCTTCGCGTTCGGGGCTGGTGGACAGCAGGTGCACCGGGGCTTGAATGAGCTCCTCGATGCGGCGGATGTACTTGACCGCGGTGGCCGGCAAATCCGCCCATGACCGGGCGCCCCGGGTGCTCTCCGACCAGCCTTCCATCTCTTGGTAGACGGGCTTTACACGAGCTTGCTGTGTCGTGGAGGCCGGCAGGTGATCGGTGGATTCTCCGTCGATTTCGTAGCCGGTGCAGACCTTCAATGTTTCCATGCCATCGAGCACGTCGAGCTTGGTCAGCGCGATACCCCTGATACCGTTGACCTTCACCGCTTGGCGAACCAGCACGGCGTCAAACCATCCGCACCGGCGCGCGCGGCCGGTGACGGTTCCGAATTCGTGGCCGCGTTCGCCGAGCCGTTTGCCGATGTCGTCGTCCAATTCCGTCGGGAACGGTCCGCTTCCCACCCGGGTGGTGTAGGCCTTGGTGATGCCCAGCACATAACCCATCACCCCGGGGCCGAGGCCCGAGCCCGCGGCGGCGGCGCCGGCCACGGTGTTGGACGAAGTGACGAAGGGATAGGTGCCGTGATCGATATCCAGCATCATTCCCTGCGCGCCCTCGAACAGGATTCTTTTTCCGGAGCGGCGCACACCGTCGAGCGTCTTCCACACCGTATCCGCGAAGGGCAGGACCTTGGGGGCGACCTCCTTGAGCTTGGCGACCAGTTCGTCGCCATCCACTTCCGGCATGCCGAGGCCGCGCAACAGCGCGTTGTGATGGAACAGGAGCGTGTTCACCTTCTCGGCGTAGAGGTGTTCGTCGGCGAGGTCGCCGAGCCGAATCGCCCGGCGCGCCACCTTGTCCTCGTAAGCGGGACCGATACCGCGCCCGGTGGTGCCAATGCGCGCCTTGCCGAGCGCCTTTTCCCTGGCCTTGTCGAGATTTTGATGCAGCGGAAGGATGAGCGGAACGTTTTCGGCGATCCGGACGTTTTCGGGGCCGATGTCGACCCCTTGATCCTTCAAGGTCTCGATTTCGGCCAGCAAAGCCCACGGATCGAGCACCACACCGTTGCCGATAACCGCGAGTTTGCCCCGGCGGACCACGCCCGACGGCAGCAGGCTCAGCTTATAGGTGATGCCATCGATTACCAGGGTATGGCCCGCGTTGTGGCCGCCCTGAAAGCGAACCACCACCTCCGCGCGTTCCGAAAGCCAGTCGACAATCTTCCCCTTGCCCTCGTCTCCCCACTGGGAGCCGATGACCACTACATTCGCCATTTTGTATTATTCCTCAGGTCAAACAATCAACACTAGGTATCCACCTTGTGAGGCGCACCGTCAATGAAGACGTGCGTGCAACGCTGCAGCCGGGCGTTTTTTGCCGGGTCGGAAGCCTCGTCCAGCCCGCTGACCGTGACCCATCCGTCAGCGCGCAAGCGGCCTCCTTCCGCCGCCGGCGTTCCCGCCGGCAGGAAGATCCGGCGCGCGACGGACGGCGCGGGAAGGGCGCGCAAGATGGAGTCCATGAACAGGGAAACCCCCGTCGCGGGCTCGCCGTCCGCGTCGGCCATGCCGGCCATGTAGCGGCCGCCGCGTCCCAGCTCGCCGCGAACGTCGCGCGCGAACAGGGTAAAGGTGACGCCGGTGTGATACTCGAACCCCCGGTTTTCCAGGGGATCGATGCTGATGGTCAGGTCCGCTGTTTCGCCAGCCACGCGTTGGAACACCTTGATCAGCTCCGCCCGCTCGGATTGCGCAGCCTCCGGAAGCGGCAGCCGTTGCAGCGCGTCGATGGCGGGGGCAGCACGGCCGGTGGCGGAAACGAGGCTGGTGAGCAGCGCCTTCGACGTTTCTCCGATGACGGCGGCGAGGTTCGAGATCGCCGCTTCGTCCTTGCGATCGAGGGCGGCCCGGATATGCGACCACTGCTCCGGGTCCAGCCTGTGGTCGGCGAGGATCGCGGGCACCAGCGTCGGAAGTCCGAGATCGACGGTCAGGCCGGACATGCCGAGAGCCCGCAGGGCCTCAGTCGCCATGACGATCACTTCGGCGTCGGCGGCGGGGGATGTGGCGCCGATGATTTCGGCACCCACCTGACCGAACTGCCGCTCGAAGCGGAGCTGCGAACCGCTTACCCGCACCACCTGTCCGGCATAGCCGAGTCTGAGCGGGCGCGGGCGATTGGTCAGCCGCGTCTGGGCGATCCGCGCGATCTGCAGCGTCATGTCGGGGCGTAGCGCCAACATCCGCTGCGATACCGGATCCATCAGGCGAAACGTCTGTTCCGCCAGGGTGGCCCCGCCGCCGCCGAGCAGCGTGTCCTCGAATTCGATCAGCGGCGGTTTTACGCGCTCGTAGCCATGGCCGGCGAACGCGGCCATCAACCGGTTGACGATGTGGGCTTCAAACGCGGCGTGGGGCGGCAGTTGATCGGATATGCCCGCGGGCAGGGGCGCTTTTTCCGGCGTTGGGTTCATTACGGTTGAGCCGTTTCACTATTCTTCAGGAGGGAGTTCGCGCGCCGGACCTAAATGACAGGCGATCCGTCCTCCTTCGTAACAGCAAAGCCGCGTGCCTTCAATGCGGCCCCCGAAAGGATCGATAAGGGGCATACACTGGGAGCGATCGATCCGCCGGCCGCGGCACGAAGGACTGAAGACCTAACGCAGCTGAGTTTCGCTGGCCGTGGTAACGGGGATTTCGAAGGTTTGCTCCCGGACGGTTTCGCCGAGACTCTCCACCAGCACGGGCGCCATGCCTCTTGCCAGTTTCGCCGTCTCATCGCCTTGCATGCGGGCGATGGTCCACCCCCGCCACAACCGCTTGCCGTTCTGCTTGTTGTCGAGGGTCGCGTCCAGCCGGAAGCGGCTGGCGCTGATGGACGAGGGGCCCCTGCCGATCTGGGGTTCGTACCGCCGGGTGCCCACGTCCGTCTCTTCGTGGCGTTCCACGAAGTGATCGGTGACTTGCCGGCTTGGCGTGGGGCCGCCCCCCAGCTCACGCCGCGTTTCGAACGACAGAACCAGCGCCGACGCGTCGGTGGCGGCGGTGAAACCGTCTTTCGCCAACGCCTGGTCGAGCTCCGCCTTGATCGCGAGGTTTTCCGGCGAGTCGTCGCGCGGCCGCACCAGAATGGGCAGGCCCTTGGGGATCGGCTGAAACGACACGGCATTGACTGTGCCGGTCATGACCTCTTGTGCCTGGGCCGTCGCCAAACCCGCCAGCGAACCCGTCAGGATCACCACCACGACGCTTATGGACGGGACCAGAAAACCGCAGCGTTTCATCACCAGCGTTCCTTCCATTGGATCGAACCATCCAGCGATGGTTCTTAGTCGCGATCAACCCCCATCACCTGAAGGATGGGATTCCCGGAAACGTTCTGTCAACGGGTACCTGTTATGACATGTACTGCCATAGGGGCAAACTTGAGAATACACCACGTCCGATTTATTGACACGTTTCGGTGCAGCCGCTACCCACGGGAGAACTATTATTTTTTCTCGCTCACAGCTACTGCGAAACCGATGAACAACAAGGGTGCCGTCGCCTCCGGACATCCGGAAACCACCCGCGCCGCCGCGGCCGTGCTCGAAGAGGGCGGCAATGCCTTCGATGCGGCGCTCGCCGGGATCTTTACGGCGTGCGTGGCGGAGCCCGTCCTGGCGTCGCTGGGCGGCGGCGGGTTCCTGATGGCGCGACCCGTCGCTGGATCCCATGCGGGAAGCATCGTTCTCTACGATTGTTTTCCGCAGACCCCGCTGAACCGGCGGCCGCAATCCGACATCGATTTCAAACCCGTGCTGGCGGACTTCGGTCCGACGACGCAGGAGTTTCACATCGGCATGGGCGCTATCGCGACGCCCGGCCTGCTCAAGGGACTGTTCCAGGCGCACGGAGATCTCGGCCGGATGCCGCTCCGCAGGATCGTCGAGCCGGCCGTCAGCCTGGCGCGAGAGGGGGTGCGGGTGAATGCCGACCAGGCCCGCCTCACCAAGATTGTCGGCGCCATCCTGAAGAACGGCCCGGGGAGCTTTGCGTTGTTCGCCAGCCCGGATCGGCCGGGCGAGCTGATCGGCGAAGGCGAGATGTTCTCCATGCGCGATTTCGCCGACACGCTCGAAGTCTTAGCGATCGAGGGGGACGATCTGTTCTATCGCGGAGAGATCGGCCAGGAAATTGCCGACGCGTGCGCACGGGGCGGCGGCCATCTCACGCTCACCGACCTGGAACGCTATCGATGCGAGCGGCGCCCGCCTCTCAGCCTCGATGTCTTCGGGTCGCGAATCCACCTCAATCCGCCGCCTTCCATGGGCGGCATCCTCATCGCCTTTGCGCTGGAGCTGTTGAGGGACGTTGACATCCGGGAACTCGGCTTTGGTAGCCGGGCGTATCTGGCGTGTCTCGCCGACGTCATGGACCTCACCAACAAAGCCCGGATCGACGCCCGGCTCCACGAATTGCCCGGCGATGCCATGGCGGACACGGTGCTCGACGATCGCTTGCTCGAAATCTATCGCCGGGCGCTGCTGGGCAAGCCGGCGGCGGCGCGCGGCACGACCCACATCAGCGTGGTCGATGGTGTCGGCAACGCCGCTAGCCTCACGGTTTCCAACGGCGAAGGCTCCGGCTACGTGGTTCCGGGAACCGGCATCATCCTCAACAACATGCTGGGCGAGGAGGATATCAATCCTTATGGCTTTCACCGCTGGCCGAAGGACACCCGCATCGCCTCGATGATGGCGCCGGCCCTGGTGGTCGACCGCGATGGCGGCCTCACCGCCTTGGGATCCGGCGGTTCCAACCGGATCCGCACAGCCATCCTGCAGGTGCTGCTCAACCTCATGGTTTTCCGCATGCCGCTGGACGCCGCCGTTTCGGCGCCGCGGATCCATGCCGAGGACGATACACTCAGCATCGAGCCCGGTTTCGACCCGAATGAAATCGCCGCCCTCGCCAAACGCCGCCCCGGTGTCGCGTGCTGGGACGAGAAATCCATGTTCTTCGGCGGCGTCCACACGGCGCGGCGCGACACGTCCCGGCAAAGACAAGCGCACGCCGCCGGTGCCGGCGACGAACGCCGCGGCGGCGCGGCGCAAGTGATCTAGAACCAATTATTGATCCCCATTCATTGATCCATCCCTATGGAGCCAGATGCGTTGAGCAAGGACAAACAGAACCACTACACCCTGACCATTTCCTGCCCCGACACCACCGGTATCGTCGCCAAGGTGGCGAGCTTCCTCGCCGATCAGGATGCGTTCATCCACGAGTCCGCCCATTTCGGCGACCCCATATCAAAGCGCTTTTTCATGCGCTCGGTGTTTTCCGCTGGTTCGTTCACCCCCGGACAGGAGACGTTCACCCAGAAATTCTCGAAGATCGCGGAACGGTTCCAGATGGTCTGGGGGCTGCACGACGCCAATCGTAAACCACGACTGTTGATCATGGTCTCCAAGTTCGATCATTGTCTCAACGACCTGCTGTACCGATACCGCACCGGCGATCTGCCGGTGGAGATACCGGCGGTCGTCTCCAATCATCCCGACCTGGCGCCGCTGGCGGAGTGGCACAACGTTCCGTTTCACCACATGCCCACCAGCCCAGAAACCAAGCGCGAGCAGGAAGCGGCGGTGCTCCGCATGGTGGACGACCTGGATATCGATCTGGTGGTGCTCGCCCGCTACATGCAGATCCTGACGCCGGCCATGTCCGACCGCTTGCGCGGACGCTGCATCAACATCCACCACTCCTTCCTGCCCGGGTTTAAGGGCGCGCGTCCCTACCACCAGGCCCACACCCAGGGCGTCAAACTCATCGGCGCCACGGCGCACTACGTATCGGCGGACCTGGACGAAGGCCCGATCATCGATCAGGCGGTGGAGCGGGTCGATCACACCTACAAACCCGAAGACCTGGTCCGCGTCGGCCGCGACATCGAAAACGTCGTCCTCGCCCGCGCCGTCCGCTACCACGTGGAACACCGGGTGCTGCTGAACGGCAACAAGACGGTGATCCTGCGGTAGCACCCGCTGTTATGTCTGTCGGCAGGGTACAGGGGGTCATGGGTAGCTCCCGG
>CAKZLS010000187.1 GCA_937127205.1 uncultured Rhodospirillales bacterium | reverse complement strand
CGCCACACGCCGCCAACCCAAGGAGCAAGACGCCGACAACGGCCGGGCCCGCGCGTTTGCCAATTCCACCGTAGGTCATTTTCATTCTCCCCTAGTTCTGGTGTTGAATTGCCGCGTGCGTTTATCACCCACCTACGCCGTGTGTTAAACCCGTAATATAGGAATACAGGAGTCGCAGTGCGGGCGCGCACGTGCCGGTCTCCGCACCCCATATTGCCTTGCAATACGCCGCATTGCTGAGGGGTTTCTTGGGGCCATGGAGTTGACTTCAATGCTCCGGCAAAATATGATAGTCAACGTTTGCTGCACTGCGGCATAAACAAATGGAAGTCCAGTGACGCAGTGGTAATTAGAAGTGTTATACATCGACTTGGTGTCTTTAGGTGTTGGTCGGCGACGATTCAATTGACAATAAAGAGATTAAAACTGCGGAAGACATTCAACTGTCTTCCGCATTTGTTGTGTGCGGGAGTAGAGTATGAGCGCAGCACTCGCGGCCACGAGCGGGGCTAACGTATCGATCCAGTATAACGAGGCCTTTGTTCGCAAGTTTGTCATCGCGACGATTTTCTGGGGTGTCGTCGGTATGCTTGTGGGCGTGGTCATCGCCTTTCAGCTCGCATTCCCTGTGCTGAACCTGGATTTGCCGTGGACCACATTCGGGCGGCTTCGCCCGGTCCACACGTCAGCGGTGATTTTTGCCTTTGGCGGCAACGCCCTGTTCGCCACCTCGTTGTACGTGGTGCAGCGAACATGCCGAACAACGCTGTTCGGCGGCGAGGCCATGGGCAACTTCCTGTTTTGGGGCTTTCAGCTGTTTATCGTTCTGGCCGCGTCGGGCTATGTCCTCGGCATTACTCAAAGTAAGGAATACGCCGAGCCGGAATGGTATGTGGACCTGTGGCTGACCATCGTCTGGGTGGCATACCTGATCTGCTTCGCGGGGACCCTGATGAAGCGCAAGGAACCGCACATCTACGTGGCCAATTGGTTCTTTCTCGCGTTCATCATCACCGTCGCCATGCTCCATCTGGTGAACAACGCCGCTGTGCCGGTGTCGTTTTTCGGAACCAAGAGCTACATCGTCTGGGCCGGCGTTCAGGATGCCATGACCCAGTGGTGGTATGGCCATAACGCCGTCGGTTTCTTCCTCACCGCCGGTTTCTTGGGAATGATGTATTACTTCGTTCCCAAACAGGCCGACCGGCCGGTTTACTCCTATCGGCTTAGTATCGTGCACTTCTGGACCTTGATCTTTTTGTATATCTGGGCCGGGCCGCATCATCTGCACTACACCGCACTTCCCGATTGGGCTCAGACCCTGGGCATGACTTTCTCAATCATTCTATGGATGCCGTCGTGGGGCGGGATGATCAACGGCATCATGACCTTGTCCGGCGCTTGGGACAAACTGCGCACCGATCCCATCTTGCGCTTTATGGTGGCCTCGGTGGCGTTCTACGGCATGAGCACTTTCGAGGGCCCGATGATGTCCATCAAGGCGGTCAACTCGCTCAGCCACTACACCGATTGGACCATCGGCCACGTGCATTCGGGCGCGCTCGGCTGGGTCGCCTTCATCACCTTCGGCTGCATGTACAATCTGGTCCCCGCATTGTGGAAGCGCGAACGGCTCTACTCTTTGCGCTTGGTGACCTATCACTTCTGGATTTCGACGATCGGCATCGTGCTGTACATCACCGCCATGTGGATCTCCGGGATCATGCAAGGCTTGATGTGGCGCGCCTATGATTCGCTCGGCTTCCTGCAATACTCGTTCATTGAGACCGTGGAAGCGATGCATCCCTACTACGTCATCCGGGCGTTCGGCGGCGTGCTGTTCCTCGTCGGAGCTTTGATCATGGTCTACAACGTCTGGAAAACCATCAAGGGCGACCTGAGGACTGAAGAGTCATTCGAGCAACCCGCCCATGTCCCGGCCGGCGCCGCGGAATAGGAGGGTCAGTCATGAATCACGCAATCCTCGAAAAAAACGTCATCCTGCTGGCTGTCTGCATCCTGATCACCGTCGCCATTGGCGGACTGGTACAGTTGATCCCGCTCTACACCATGGAACAGACAATCGAAGAGGTGGAGGGCGTCAGGCCCTACTCGCCGCTCGAACTGGCCGGGCGCAACATCTACGTTCGCGAGGGATGCTACCTTTGCCATAGCCAGATGATCCGCCCGTTCCGCGACGAAGCCGAACGCTACGGCCACTACAGCTTGGCGGCGGAGAGCATGTACGACCATCCCTTCCAGTGGGGATCGAAGCGCACGGGACCGGATCTGGCCCGGGTCGGCGGCAAATACTCCGACGACTGGCACGTCGCACATATGATCAATCCTCGAAGCGTCGTTCCGGAATCCATCATGCCCGGCTATCCGTTCATGGCGGAAACGGAACTGGACTTCGGTAGCGCGGCCGAGCACCTGCGCACGCTGCGCATCGTCGGCGTCCCCTACACCGACGAGCAAATCGCCGAAGCGGCCAACGATCTCGCCGCCCAGGCCAATCCCGACGAAGGCGATGTCGACGCTCTGCTTCAGCGCTATCCCAAGGCGGTCGTCGGCAACTTCGACGGCGACGCGTCTCGGGTAACTGAACTCGACGCGATTATCGCCTACCTGCAGATGCTTGGGACGCTCGTGGACTTCAACGAGTACCAGCCCGAAGCGGACTTTCGGTAGAGAAACGACGTGGACTTGACGGAATTATACGAGACGGCGCGCTCCCTCTGGGTCGTTTGGCTCATGGTGCTGTTCCTCGGCATCGTGTTCTGGGCTTTCAGGCCAAAGAACAAGAAGCGATTCGAAGACGACGCGCAGATCCCGTTCAAGGATGAAAACGGAGGATAAGAATGGCCGACAAAGACGTGGACTCCATTACCGGCACGGAAACCACCGGCCACGAGTGGGACGGGATCAAGGAGCTGAACACGCCACTGCCCAAGTGGTGGCTGTACACCTTCTACGCCACGATAATTTGGGGTCTCGGTTACTACATCCTCTATCCCGCGTGGCCCTGGCTCAGCGGCTACACGCTGGGCGTGCTCGGTTATTCCTCCCGCGCCCAATTCGTCGAGACAATGGCGGCAGTCGACGAAGGCCGGGTCGGCTGGATCAATAAATTCGAACAGCTCGAGTTGACCGAAATCGCCGAGGACCCGGAGCTGCTGCAATATGCCATGGCCGGCGGACGATCCATATTCGCGGAAAATTGCGCACCTTGTCACGGATCCAACGGCGCGGGCGCGCCGGCCTATCCGGTGCTGGTGGACGATGACTGGCTGTGGGGCGGTACGCTCGAAGACATCCACACGACGGTCATGTACGGCGTTCGCGGCGATCACGACGAAGCGCGGTACTCGGAAATGCCGGCCTTCGGTGTCGACGAACTGCTCGAACCGGACCAAATTTCAGCGGTTGCCGATTACGTACTGTCATTGTCGGGCTCGGGTACGGTCAATGAGGACGGCAAGGTGATTTTCGAAGAGCAGTGCATCGCCTGCCACGGCGAGGACGCCAAGGGTGTAACCGATCTCGGAGGCCCGAACCTGACCGACCAGATCTGGCTCTACGGCGGCACCAAGGAAGACATCGTCGCTCAAATTACCACGCCGCGGCATGGTGTTATGCCGCCGATGGGCGCACGCCTCGATGACGCCGAGGTCAAGCAGGTTACCATTTACGTTCATTCGCTGGGTGGAGGTCAGTAGCCCAGCTTGCTTCGGCCGCCCGTGCGGTCTACGTTTATTAACAAATACTAATATATAGGGACGACTTTGCGGGGGGAGACGCCACGGCAGGCAATCGTGGCGGTCTTCCTTTGTGCTTTCGGCCCTCTGCATTCAAGCAAAGAGCACCATGTCTTACGAGACGACGGAAACAGGCGGACGAGAAGAGGCAACCATGGCGACGGCCGAGACGGCATTTACGGGTAATGCAAAGCAGCAGCGGTCGCCAAGTACCCCGATGGCAACCGAGCCCCCTGCCCCCGCCAATCAACCCATGTACGCGAGCCGGCCGGAGATTTACCCCCGCAGCGTCAAGGGCGCATTCCGCAAACTCAAATGGGCCGGCCTCTGGGTTCTCCTCGGCCTGTACTACATCGGCCCCTGGCTTAGGTGGGATCGCGGCCCCGGCGCCCCCGACCAGGCGTTGCTCATCGACATGCCGGGCCGCCGGGCCTACTTCTTCGGGCTCGAGATCTGGCCGCAGGAGATTTATTACATCACCGGTTTGTTGATTCTGGGCGCGGTCGGGCTGTTCCTGGTAACGGCGTGGGCCGGCCGGGTATGGTGCGGGTTCACATGTCCGCAAACCGTCTGGACCGATCTGTTCATGTGGGTCGAACGTAAGATCGAGGGCGACCGTAACGCCCGCATGCGACTAGACAAGGGACCGCTCACGGCCAGCAAAACATTCAAGAAGGTGACCAAGCACATCGCCTGGCTGTTCATCGCGCTGGTAACCGGCGGCGCCTGGATCATGTACTTTACCGACGCACCCACCTTCGTCGTTGACTTCGTCACCGGCCAGGCGTCCACGGCGCTCTACGGGTTCACCGCGCTGTTTACCGCCACCACCTACGTGCTCGCCGGCTGGGCGCGCGAACAGGTATGCATCTACATGTGTCCCTGGCCCCGGTTCCAAGGCGCCATGTTCGACGAAGACTCGCTGATCGTCACCTACGAGGAGTGGCGCGGGGAGCCCCGCGGCGGCGCCCGCAAGAACCAGTCATTCGAAGGCCGCGGCCACTGCGTCGATTGCGGCATGTGCTGGCAGGTCTGCCCCACCGGCGTCGACATTCGTAAGGGCCAGCAAATGGCCTGCATCGGCTGCGCGCTCTGCGTGGATGCCTGCAACAATATCATGGACCGCTTCGGCCTGCCGGGGGACCTGATCACCTACGACTCAATCAACAACCAACTCGCTCGGGCAAAAGGCGAGCCGACGCGCAAGCGATGGTTCCGCCCACGCATTCTCGTCTACATCGGCGTGCTCACCATCGTCGCGTCGATCATGGTGTTCAGCCTGGCCACCCGCAGCCGTCTCGAGGTCAACGTCCTACGAGACCGCTCGCCGCTGTTCGTCAAGCTGTCCGACGGCGACATCCGCAACGGCTACACATTCAAAATCCTGAACATGGAGCGCGAGGCCAAGACCTACACCCTGACCACCGATGGCATCAACGGCGCCACCATGGCGGTCATCGGTCACCAGAAGGAAAGCGTGCCCACCGTCGAATTGCCGGTCAAACCCGACGACGTCGCGCCGTTCCGTATCTTCGTGACAGCGCCCCGCGCGGCGCTTGACGGCAAATCCACCGATCTCGACTTCGTCCTCACCGACAACCACACCGGCGAGATCGTCGAGCACGCCACCGTCTTCGCCGGACCGGGGCAGTAACGGACGATGGCACAATCCCGTCAACGCGGCTGGTGGTATCCGTGGATCTTCGTCGGCTGCATGCTGCTGGTGATCGCCGTAAACGCCGTTCTGGTGGTCTATGCCGTCGGAACCTTCTCCGGCATCGAAACAGAGGATCACTACCGCAAGGGACTGGCTTACAACGA
>CAKZLS010000186.1 GCA_937127205.1 uncultured Rhodospirillales bacterium | reverse complement strand
CGCTCCTACCGGCACCGTATAGTCGGTATAGAGAAAAACGGTGCCGAGGATATCCGAGGTCTGGCGCGTCCAGTTCTGAAACGGATGCTCGAGAAAGTAAGACAGCGGCACCACGAGACGCCGCAAATCCCAGATGCGGACCACGACAAAAGTGGAGCGAATTTCCTCGATCCATCCCCATTCGTTTTCGACGATGACCACGTCGTCAATCCGGATGGGTTGGGTCATGGCAAGCTGCAGGCCGGCGATGAGATTGGAGAGCGCCGGCCGTGCGGCCATGCCGATGACCAAGCCGGCGACGCCGGCGGAGGCGAACAGCGTGACACCGATCTGACGGATCGACGGGATCGACATCAGCATGATGCTCCCGGTGATCACCATGATCACCGCCACCAGAACCCGGCGAATCACACGAGCTCTGGTGTGCATTTCCCGCGCTTCCAGGTTGTCGGCCGCGGTAACGTCGTAGCGCGCCGTGATCACGTCGCTGATGACGCCGGTCATCCCGATGGCGAGCCACCCCACCGCGGCCGTGAGCGCCAGGGTCAAGAGGTGCCTGATGCTCTCGATGCTATCTTCCGGAATGTTCAAACTTGGGATCACCAGGAAGAGCGCGAAGACCATCAAGATGGCGCGAGCGGGGCCTCGACTGTGGGTCACCAGTGCGTTGTCGGTGATTCCCACCGTCCGCTGAGCCATCCGTTTGGCGGCCGTGTAAATCAGGCGATGGACGATATACGCCACCAGCAGCGCGCAGATCACCAGGCCGCCATTGATCGCAAGCTCCCGCCACGCCTCCGTGTCAAAGAACTCTCTTGCCAGGGTCAAAAGCCTGTCTTTCGTGATCACCAAATCTTCACTCATAGCGCCTTACCCTCGCCCGCCAACAATTTGCCACGCCCAATAACCGCAAATTGGGAACGATTCCAGTGTCCCGAAGCTGCGATCGCGCCACACGGTCCCAAAAAAAGGCCAATCCGGCTGTTTCGTAACTGTTTTTCAATACCCTGCCACTAGCCTATACGCGTCATTCACTGTTGGACGCGGCAGGCCATGGAAAAGCTCGAGGAGTTTGAGACAGACACGATGTTCATCATCCTGCGTTGGATGGTTGTTTCGATGATTTTTGTGCCGCTGATGCTTTCTTTCACGGTTCCGTTCCTCGCGGCTGTCAAACTTTGCGCTATCGCCTTGGTCTGGGAACTCATCGGCAAGAAGAAATACGAAGCCTGAAGCGCGAGAGGCCAGGGGTTCCAGAGCCACCGCCAAAAGAGGATCCGAACTCAGCTATACTTTTCTCATTTGGATACATAATTCGTCCGTATTTTCACCTAAACGGTTCCCGGAGGCGGAAAACGATCGCGTAAAAAACAGCCCTCGACGAACCTGTGGACGGATGACGCTTGCAATTAAGAATTCCACGCATCTAGAGGCCTTCAATATTGCGGTGCAGCATTTAACGTGGTATGTAATGGGGTAATGATGGCGATGGCGGCCATGTAAGGATCGTGGCGATCGACCGTACCGGAATTCACAGTTATGTCGAGGTTGAGCGAACTCGGACCGGTAATCCACGAAGAACATTTCCGCATGCTGGTGTTGATGTGCGGCATTGAAAACCGCGTGGCCGGGGACGAAGGCCAACGTCCCATGGATCCCAACGACGAGCAAGACCGAGCATTATTGGAAGAGGTGATTACAGGGTTGACCGCCATGGTTGGCCATAACGCGTACGAGGAAGCTGTTCTGTTTCCGCTTCTCTGCGATGCCGGGGACGACCTATCGGACTTGTTGTGTGAAGAACACCAAGTTATCGAGCCCTTAGCGCGCCGCGTGCGCACTCTTGCAACCGAAACACTCGAACAAGGCGTGCGAGGATCAAGCGGCGAAGCGTTTCAGGCCGCGGCTCTGAGCCTCGCCGGCAACTTGATCCCACACATACAAAAAGAAGAAATGGCCGTTGTGCAACGCTTGGGGGCATTGCTCGCGCCCGACGTGGACCGCGAGTTGGCACTCAGCTATGAAAGGGAGTGCGAGCGTTTGGCGAAAGCGTACAGCACCCGCGAGTCAAAAAAGTCCGACGAATCGTCGACCTCATCTTCCCACGAGTAATCAAGGCTTTCAGACCGTGATGTCGACGCGTCCGGCCTCGACGAGGTTGCTGGACTTATCAACCGCCTGATCAAGTAATTTTACGATGGCCTCCTCGGAGGCATGTTGCTGTTTGATCATGGCGTTCGTCATCGATTGTGCGGTCTGGGCCTGGTTGACCGCGACGGCGGAAGTCGCAATACCGGCAACGCTCATGGATAGCCTCTCCAAAGCAATTGAAATACAACTCTGGATCGCATGATGCGCCGGCACGGTTAACGATTCGTGAAGATCCAACAACGTTGATGCGCCGCCTGAACCGATAGCGCCTCCCCGCCTCCGGCTACCTTAGATATTCACCGTCATCGCCGATCTTTCCAGGGCCGTCGAGCACGTAAATGCCGGCGGAATTTCCGTTCACGTGAAATGAGATATTGCCATCGCCCACGTGGACCTCGTTGCCAGTCACGGCATCGCGGTAGATGCCGTTCCGGACATTGCCGACGGAGATCCCCTGGTCGCCACCGATGGCAAGTCCAACCACGGCGTAGCTCTCGCCATTATTGTGATCGCGGACGAAGCTCATGCCGCCGCCCCACTCGCCCACGTGGCTCATGGGTGCTTTTTGCAATGCCGGAATCGCCTGGCGGATCTGGTTCAGCCGCTTGATATGGCGATAAAGCGGATGGCTCTGGGTTGTCTTTATGGTGTCGTCGGCGAGGTGATCGCCGAAATAGGCGCGGCCGGTGGTGTCGAGTGTGTCGTCGTTGCCCACAACGTCCTGCGGCGCGCCCTTGCGGAACTCGATCTCCTCGCCGTAGTACAGGCACGGAATACCGCGCACCGTCCACAGCAAATTGTACGCCGCAGCCGCCATCCATTGTCCGCCCTTGAAACGGAAGCGGAAATCGTTGTCCGGGCCCACGTCGTGGTTCTGCAGGAACGTAACCAGTTCGGTGGCGTTGCCATAGATCCAGTCCATTTCCAGAACCCGGCCAACGCCGTCATAGCTGCCGCGGCTGAGGTTGTCGCGGAAGGTGGAAAACAGGCCGAAATCGAGCTGCGGAAACCCGGAATCGCCGCCGGCGTTGGGGTCGCGCGGATCGTGGCCGAGGCGGGTATACCACCAGGGCCGGATATCGGAGGG
>CAKZLS010000185.1 GCA_937127205.1 uncultured Rhodospirillales bacterium | reverse complement strand
GCGCTTGCCACGAAGATCCGGGGTTTATTTGAGTCTTAACTTCGTCGGTTTTTGCAAACGACAAGAAGGGCAAGGTGCCATAACACGGGGCGGTCCGAACATCGCGATGGAATAGCGCGTCGCTTGGGTCGCCCTCTGCCATAGGCAAACATATCCCTTATCCAAAGTGTTCGCTGGCGGTGACGTCGTAGTCGATCGGCTTGTAGGTGAAATTGTTGGACTGGCCGGCGGAACAGGCGGTCAAACCGATGACGAGATCCATCTCCGCGCGGAATACCACCCGTTGTCCGGGCTTGCTCAAGGGCGGCAAAACGCGGATGTCGCCGGTCTCACCGTTAATGTCGACATGCATGAACACATTGAAGGCGATGGGTATGCGATCGGCGCCGATCCCGTAACCGGCGACAGCGCGTTCCAGGTTACCCTGACACCCGTGATGCGGCGGTTCCCCCGGGTAGAGCTTCTCGAACATCTCGCGGGAGCACGGCGTCAAGGTGAAATCATGACGGCCGACCTCGTCGCGGACGATGCTCAGCATAGGCCGGCTGCGGTTCGAGTAGAGAATATCGCCCTCGGTCAGGAACAACCGGCCCGCGTAGTCGATCGACCGCCCGGACGACAGGTATTCCTCGATGTCATGCCGGTTATAGGCGATGAGATCGGAAACCTGCTCGCCCTCCGGGTCGATCACATGAAGGTATTGGTCCTGTTCCAGGGTGAACCCGGTGCCGGAACGCGGCGCGATGCGTTCGGTCACTCCGCGGGTGTCCTGACCACCAGCGGGCACGTCCACTGTTCGGGCAGCACGCGTCCGCTGTATTGGCGCGTTTCAGGGGCATTGCCGTAATCATCAAGCATGGGGTTGATATCGCCGTCGAGCGCTGTGTCGCGTTTGCGGATGACCGACTGCATCTTGCCGAACCGACCCTGTTCGCGCAACGCTTGGAACTGGGCCCGCGAATTGAATACCAGAGCCGCATGTGAAAATCGGCGCGCCGTGCGAGAGGCATTGGGGTGCAGCCCGACAACAAAAAACGCATGCCCGGCGACGCTCATGCTGAAGTGCGGGGAGTTCGGATCGGAAGACGCGGCGTCCGTCCAGGCTCGACCCGAGGCGGCGTCCATATTGTGCAGCGCCTGAAGGCGGCCCCACAGCGCCCTGTCGAATGCCAATTCGCTCAGGTCGGTTGGCGCCGCGAACACCGCAACAAGTGATTTAAGGACGCCGGGGGTCTCTTCGAGCGCGCCGCCGAAGGCTTTCAATGCTTGGTACAGTGGGAAATCATCCGTGGGCGCGTCAATAGAAGACGCTTCGAAGAAAGTGATGGCTGATCGAGCCAACACCGACTTTGCCCCCACGCACGGAAATGCGTCGTCCCGGACAAAGTCTTCAAAAGCCTGCTGCAGATCGCTTGCCAAGGGAGTTCCTCTACGCGTAACGGTGCCTGGTTAAGCAAACGGTTTTGCGTGCCGGGAGTTCCCGTCCTTTGCGAATTCTTCCATGTCCCGCCGGTTGGGGTGCGCGGGGGCAAGGTTGGCATGATAACATGGTACGGACGCAAAGGCGTTCAGCTCACTCCCGCCCAGCGGGCGTCGACAATCTTTGTCAAAAGCTGCGATTCCGAGGGTAGGAGGTGTCAGCATTGCGACCATGAACGTATCTTTGCCCGATGCCACCCCCTGTCGGGGCGCAATCGGAGTGCGGTCGCGGTTGCTGACCCGTTTAGCCGAGCCACACCATCCGGATCGGCATCCAGACGGCCATTGCCATCATCATCACGTTCTCGGTCAGGGAGACGAAACCCAAGGGCACCCGGCTCGAACCGCCGACGCACGCGCACTTCAGCTCCCGGTTGTCGATGTAGACGGCCTTGAAGACCGAGACCGCCCCCACGGTTCCGATGAACAGCGCCACGGGTGCCGCGACCCAGATCAGGGTGCCGGCGACCATCAAGATCCCGGCCAGCGCCTCGCCAAACGGATAAAGATAGCCATACCGGACCCAGCGGCGAGCCAGGAGGTCGTAATTGAGGAACATCGTGGAGAAGCTCTCGACGTCCTGCAATTTTTGGACGGCAAGAATGCACATGCTGATGGCAATGAACCATTCCAGCGTCCGAATCGTTAAAACGGTCCCGAAAGCATACCAACTGAAGGCCAGCGCCATTAGGAAGGCAACCGAGAAGATGGCGATAACCGGTTTATAGCTGGTCTCGCTTTCGTCCTTTACGTGTTTTCCGAAGTGTTCTCGGAGATCGTCATAGCCGCCGATCCGCTGTTCACCGATAAAGGTCTGCGGTGTCGTGTCGACGCCATGCTTTTGCTTGAACTTCTCGGTCTCTTCGTGGGTCGCCAGGTGGCGGTCGTCGACGATGAAACCCTTACGCTCCAGCAAATCCTTCGATTTCATGCCGTAGGGGCAAAGATGATCGGGCATGACCATCCGGTAGAGGGTGGCGATTCTCCCGCTTTGGTCCAATGGCATTTGAGGACTCCTTCCAAGGTGTTCCGACTTTAGAAAATGCGGCAAGGCCTCGGATGTTCCTTGATACCTTCCGAATTCTTGTAAGCCTCTCAAAAGGACGATTGCATGAACGTCATGGTGCGATAGTGCGACACCGCATGCCGAGAAATGTCGGGAAACAGGAGGTAAGTCCATGGGGGGATCGGCAACGCCGGCTCTCTTTTCGGCGCGCACGATTTGATTGTATCGCCGTGGCTTGAGCAGGAAACGCCGCTTTCGCCCAATCTCGCGAAGCCTTTGGTATGGAAACCGACGAAGGCTTTGCGAACGTTCCACCGCTTCTTCGGCGGGATCAGGCACGCTCTCGGCCAACATTTGCGCTGACGCAGGCATGCCGCTCGCCGGCGGTCATACCCAACCGGAAACCACCACATCCACCAGGTACAAAGGCGGCTCCGCAGGCTCGGCGTATCCTTCCTCGTGGCCGGTTTCGAATTTCACGCGAAGCAGCAATTCGTCGCACGTTGCGGCCAGCTTGATGTACCCGGGAGTGGTTTCCAGGTCTTTCTCGCTGCCGTTGGAGAACAGTGCCGGGGTTTCGTTGTCCCGCATCAATGCCATGCGCAAGTGGCCGGTGGGCACCGGCAGGATCCCGACGCCCCGCGCGTCGTTGAGGATCTCTTCCTCCAACCGCTCCGCCAGTCCATCGAGCTGGTGGCTGATGAAATCCCGAACGGTTTCGGGATCGGTGTTGTCCTGCTGTCGATGCTGTTCC
>CAKZLS010000184.1 GCA_937127205.1 uncultured Rhodospirillales bacterium | reverse complement strand
GTCGACGGCATATTCGAGAAAGATCACCGGATCGTTGTAGGTGAACGCCACACTGCGGCACCCGGCCGCCACGGCGGCATCGGCGATCATCTCGGGTGTCGCCCGGTCGCTCAGCGTATCCACCTGCCGGGACTTGCTGATGTCGTAGTTCTGGCAAAACTTGCAGGTCAAGTTACAGCCGGCGGTGCCAAACGACAGGATAGGCGTTCCCGGCAAGAAATGGTTGAGCGGCTTTTTCTCGACAGGGTCCACGCAGAACCCGCTGGATCGACCATACGTCGTAAGCACAATCTCGTTGCCCTGTCGGGCACGAACGAAGCAAAGCCCCCTTTGTCCTTCATTGAGTTTGCAATAACGGGGACAGACGTCGCATTGCACCCGTCCGTCTTGCAACGCATGCCAGTAGCGCCCGGAAGCAGCGCCCTCGAAACCGGTTTCAACGCCATGATCGGTCAATGCCACCTCCGTCGCCGACGGTCAAAGTCGATGCGCGGCCCAAGAAATCATGCTGGCAATTCAGGCTGGCCGGGCCGCGTCGCTTTACGCTACTATTATACACTAAAGGAGCCCCGATGATGATGCATATCCGGCGCGCAGCCGTCGCGGGGGCGTTTTATCCCGGAAATCCCCGCGACCTCGATACTATCGTAAAGCGTTTTCTCGCCGACGCCGAGGCTAATGTATGCAACGGTCCGGTGCCAAAAGCGATTATCGCGCCGCACGCCGGCTACGCTTACTCCGGCGCCATCGCAGCGGCCGCTTACGCGCGGTTCAAACCGGCCGCCGGGACGATCCGCAGAGTTGTGCTGTTGGGACCCTGCCACCGCGTGGCGGTAAACGGCCTCGCGGTCAGCAGCGCCGATGCGTTCGAGACTCCGCTCGGCACCGTCCCCCTCGATCGACCGGCCATCGAGTCCATTCTGCCGCTGCCTCAGGTTTCGGTGTTCGACGCCACCCATACGGACGAACACAGCCTTGAGGTCCACCTGCCGTTCCTGCAGGAACTGTTCCGCGATTTTTCGCTGGTTCCGCTGGTGGTGGGACGCGCCAGCGGCGATGACGTCGCGGAAGTTCTGGACCACTTGTGGGGCGGTTCCGAGACGGTGATCGTCGTCAGTTCCGACCTCAGCCATGATATGGATTATGATACCGCGCAACGGATGGACACTGCCACCAGCGAAGCCATCGAGGCCTTGGACCCATCGGCCATCGATTTCGGTCAGGCCTGTGGCCGGGTGCCCGTGGCCGGCCTGCTTACCCTGGCGCGCCGCCGAGCCCTCGAAGTGACAACCCTGGACCTGAGAAATTCCGTGGACGTGACCGGAGTCCCGGGCCGGGTGGTGGGGTATGGCGCTTGGATGTTCACCGAACAACCGGCGGAAGGCTGACGGCCCCCTATGCAAGCCGATACACCGAACGCGGATACCCGGGCGTTGCTGGAAACCCATGGCCTCACATTGCTCGAGGTTGCCGCCGCTTCGATCCACCATGGCCTCGCGTTTCTCTGTCCCATGGATGTCGACGTTGCCGACGCTCCGGAACAGCTTCGCGCCCCCGGCGCATCCTTCGTCACGCTCAAGCACGATAAACGGCTACGTGGCTGTATCGGTTCGCCGAGCGCGTATCGTCCGCTGATCGCGGATGTGGCCGACAATGGATTTTGCGCTGCCTTCAAGGATAGCCGGTTTCCACCTTTGGCGCGCCACGAGTTGGCGGGGCTTTGCATGTCCATTTCGGTCCTCAGTCCGCCGTCCGCTATGAGTTTCGCCAACGAAGCCGATTTGCTCGAACAGCTGCGCCCCAAAGTCGATGGCCTGATTATCCAGGGCGGCGATCTCCGCGCCCTGTTCCTGCCGCAAGTCTGGGACTCCCTGCCCCATCCCCGGCAGTTCCTGGGGCAGTTGAAGGTCAAAGCGGGTTTGGACGCCGATTACTGGAGCGACGATTTCCAGGCCTGGCGGTTTGTCGCGGAATCGGTATCCTCGGAACGCCTGAGCGATCCGGCGTCGATTTGGCCAGCATCGATTTGGAAAGAAATCTAATGGGAAAATTTGGCATGAGCCAACCGGTTCCTCGGACAGAGGATCCGCGGCTGCTCACCGGCAAGGGGCGGTTCACCGGGGACATGTCGCTGCCGGGTCACGTGCATGCGCTGTTCCTGCGGTCACCCCATGCTCATGCCGAGATCGTCGGTATCGATACCGCCGCCGCCGCCGCGGCACCTGGGGTGCTGGCCATCTACACCGGCGCGGACGTCAGCGCCGCCGGGCTCGGCGATATTCCCTGCGCGGTGCCGGTCAAGCATCGCGACGGCACCAAAGCGCCGCGCCCCGGGCGGCCGCTGCTGGCAGGCGACCGGGTACGCTTCGTCGGTGACAATGTCGCCATGGTCGTCGCCGAAACCGTGGAGCAGGCGCAAGACGCCGTTGAATTGATAACCGTCGACTATCGCCCCCTGCCGGCGGTGGCGGTCATCGAGGACGCCATAACCGACGACGCCCCCCGCATCTGGGAGGGCGCACCGCGAAACATCGCCTTCTTCTGGCAAAGTGGTGACGAGGCCGCTGTGGACGAGGCGTTCGACCGCGCCGAGCAGGTCGTCCGGATCGACCTGGTCAACAACCGGGTGGTGCCGTGCGCCATGGAACCCCGCGCGGTGGTGGGCGACTACCATCCGGTTTCCGGGCGCTATACGCTCTACACGTCCTGCCAGGGCGCCCACGATATCAAGACCGCGGTTGCCAAGCACACCCTCAAGGTTTCGGAGGAAGCGGTTCACGTCATCGTCGGCGATGTGGGCGGCTCGTTCGGATCCAAGCAGTTTCACTACGCCGAGGAAGCGCTCGTGTTATGGGGCGCGCGGCAGCTGGGACGCCCCATCAAGTGGACGGGCGATCGCCTGGAAGCGTTCCTCTGCGACACCCACGGGCGCGACCAGCGCAATCATGTGGAGGCGGCGCTGGATGCCGACGGCCGGTTTCTGGCGCTCCGGGTCCACACGCACGCCAACATGGGCGCCTATCTCAACACCTATGCGCCGGCCATTCCATCGCAACTGACCGGATGCATGCTTTCGGGGGTGTATGCCATCCCCGCCATCCACGCCGTCTGCGAGGGTGTCTATACCAACACCGTCCCGGTGGATGCCTATCGGGGCGCCGGTCGGCCGGAAGCCACTTACCTGATCGAACGGCTGATGGACGCGGCGGCCCATGACCTCGGCCTCCCGCCGGACGAAATCCGCCGCCGCAATTTCATTCTCCCGGACCAGATGCCCTACACCACCGCT
>CAKZLS010000183.1 GCA_937127205.1 uncultured Rhodospirillales bacterium | reverse complement strand
GCCAAGCCGGGGACGGTAGGCGTTCCATCTCTCTTGCGTCCACATCTGCGCGCCGTTGTAGAGGGTCATTTCGTAGAGCACGTCGTTGGCGTCGGCGACGATCTTGTGGGTCAGCGCCGCGCGCTGCGGATCATCGGGGACCAGCCCATGTTTGCGCCCCAGATAGGCCAGGATCGCCGGCGTCTGGGCGAGCGAGAGATCGGCGGCGTGATCCGTAAGCACGGGCGGTCCCATATGCGGGACGGGCTGCCCGGCCGGCGCCGTTTCCCTGAGCGTCTCTGTGGCGGCCACTCCGGCCTCGTCCCACGTGGCGTGGACATGGGCGAGAACGGCGCGGACGAACTGGCCGCGAAACGGGATCGGCCAGTAATACAGCGTATAGTCGGTCATGCGAGACGATCCTTCTTCACGCAGAGCGGTGGCGGTTTCGAGCAGCGAGTTAGTGGCTCCGGTCGGTCAACGCCAACCAACCACGTCGTAGCCGCGCTCGCGGAGGCAGCGCTCCACGAAGCGCTTGAACACCGGGTCCGGATCGCGCGCCTTCAGCGCGCCTCGCACCAGGCCGCCCGCCGCCCCACTGGCCGCGCCGACGGCGGCACCGGTACCCGGCCGGCCCAGCACCGCCCCGCCCGCGGCGCCCGCCGCCCCGCCGATGGCACCGCCGGCCGCCGTGCTTCCGGCAACGCCCTCCGCCTGGCCCGCGTCGACCCCGTGATCCTCGGCCATCGCGATACAGGCGTCGATGTCGCGCTCGGCCGTGGTGGCGCCAACCGTCTTGAAGTGGGCATTGGGATAGAGGACGGGGTCCTTGCTGGCGCATGCGCCGAGAATGGAAAGCGAAACGGCAGCCGTCAGGAGGGATCGAGCGGCGTTTGTCATCGGCAGTGTCTCCGCTGGCTAACCGCCTATAGCTGGCAGCAACCCCGACGGAAGGCAACCCCTGCAGACACGATGGCCTCGCCGTCATCGAAATTGTTAGTGTGCGGAAGGTTCTGCAAACGCAGCGAAGAGAGAGTTCATAGTGGAGAACGCGGCGGAGACATGGGCAGCGCTTAAGGCTTTCAGCGAGGGGCGGGCGGATTTCGCCGACTGCCTGATCGGGCGGACCATTGGCACGCTGGGGTGCGCGGCAACGGCGACATTCGACCGTATAGCGGCGCGACTGCCGGAGTTTGTTCTGGTGCCCACGCCGGATCCCTGAGCATTCGCTGGATTACAACGGAGAAAGGCCACCGACGAAGCGGTGGCCTTCCCAATAGTATCCAACAAGGATCCGGAGGTCAGTACATGAACTGGCCGCCGTTGATGGACATGGTCTCGCCGGTGATCCAGCCGGACTCTTCCTTGCACAGGAAGGCCACGCCGTTGGCGATGTCTTCCGGCTGGCCGATACGGCCGAGCGGGATCATCTTGACCATCATCTCCAGCATCTCCGGTTTCATCGCCGCGGTCATCTCAGTGAGAATGAAGCCAGGGGAGACGCAGTTGACGGTGACACCGGCGCGCGCCGCCTCAAGGGCGAGCGAGCGGCTGAAGCCCTGGACGCCGGCCTTGGTCGCCGAGTAGTTGGTCTGTCCCGGCTGGCCGCGCTGGCCGTTCATGGAGGTGACGTTGACGATCCGGCCCCACTTGCGCTCGTTCATCCCCGGAAGGACGGTGTTGCACATATTGAAGCAGCCGCCGAGATTGACGGCGATGATCGGATCCCAGTTCTTCTCCCGGGTCATCTTGACCATCAGGCCGTCACGGGTGATGCCGGCGTTGTTGACCAGGATGTCGATGGGGCCCACTTCGGACTCGACCTTGGCCACACCGGCCTGGACCGACTCGATGTCGGCAATGTTGATGTTATAGCCGGCAATGCCGGTCTCTTTGGTGAAAGCCTCGAGTTGGTCGTCGACGACATCGCAAACCGCTACGGTGTAGCCGTCCGCTTTCAAAGCCTTTGCAATGCCCGCTCCGATGCCCCGGGTCCCGCCGGTAACCAATGCTACGCGTGCCATTCTTCCCTCCGCCTGTTTGTTATTCCAAATACAAATTCGTCCGAAACCGCTGCGTAACCGGCGAAAGCCGTCGCCCCGGCGCGAGGAGCCTCAACGTTCGTGAAAATCGAAAGAGAGAGCGTCCGCAATTTGGCCCCTGATCGGAGTGGGTCGTTTACCGGCGCCCCCCCTGCTTGTCAAGGCGACCGGAGGCCCGTCTGCCCCAGTTCGCCGTTTCAAACGGGACCATTTCTCCCTATATATATCTCATGGATACACTCGAGGTTTCGCGCGCGCTGGTACCATTCGCCGGACGGGAGCGCTTCGTTAAGCGCCGCTTCTGGGACAAGGTCAAGAAAACGCTTGGCAAAGTGCCGTTTCTGGAATGGGCGGTGGCCGCATACTATGCCGCGACCGACTCCGCGACACCGAGGCACGTGAAAGTCGCGCTATTTTCGGCGCTGGCCTATTTCATCGTTCCCACGGACCTGATCCCCGACTTTCTTGCGGTTGCCGGGTACACCGACGATGCGGCGGTGTTGTATTCGTTGGTGCGAACGTTCGGGCCGCACATTACCGACCGACACCTCGAGCGCGCCCGCGGTTTCCTCGAAAAGGAAAAGGCTGCTCAGAGCGCTTAGGGTTGAGCGAGCGGACGTTCTCTGTCGGATCGTCCTCTATTCCGGCCGCAACATGAAATCGAACGCCGACGCGCCGTCACCGCCTGAGGGCGCAGCCGAAAGCTTGGCCGCGACGTCGGCGAGAGCGCGGGTATCGAGGCCCATGTACGGCCCGCGATGATGCTCCCTTTGGGCCTCGAAGGACTGGAGCAGGCGAAGGGCGGTAGCCGCGTTGGCACTCATCCCGCGGGCGCTGCCCATCCGCGACTTGAAGCCGGCCGCCGCCAGGTTGATGAGCGCTTGCAGGTAAGTGGCCGCCCGGCCCTCGCGGCCGCATGCCACCCACAACCCTTCCCAGGCCTCGTGCGCCTCCCAATAGTAACCGTGGTTGAACAGATCGATGCCGTACAGGTAGTCGGCGCAGGCGCGCCAGTGTTCTGGATCCGGCGGGTCGGGCGGACCGGCCTCGGCGCCGTAGCTGTGACCGTCCGGGTCCCGCGTCGGATGGGGCGTATGCCCGGGCCGGTATGCGTAAGAAGGAAACGGCCGATCCGGCACCATCCGGGGCGGCGGCGGGGCTGAATTCGCGGCCATCGGGATCACCGTCGAACCACGGTCGAAACGGTCACGTTTCGACGGGCATGTCGGGGTCGTTCCCCCAATCCGACCAGGAACCGTCATAGCCCCGCACGCGTGAATACCCGAGGGCCTTGAGAACCGCATAGGTGTGGGCCGAGCGGTGGTGGGTCTGGCAGTGAACGATCACCTCCTTGTCGGGGGTGACACCGATTGCTTCGAGCATCTCGCGGAGCTCCGCTTCCGGCTTGAGGCGAAGGTTACGGTCCCGGTCGAGGGCCAGCATCCAGTCGAGGTTGACCGCTCCCGGAATATGGCCCCCGCGCCCCGCCCTTACGTCGTGACCGGCGAATTCCTTGGCGGTACGCACGTCGAGGACTTTCACGTCCTGGGCATCCAAGTGGTCGAGAATGAAGGTCTTGTCGGCGATCACGTCGGGGTTTCTGGTGACGGTGTACGCATTCGACGTTGGACGATTGGCTGCCTGCTCCGCGGGATGCCCCTCGTTGACCCACGCATGCAAACCGCCGTTCAGCAAGGAGCGGCGAGAATGGCCGACCGCGTCCAGCGTCCAGAGCAGACGCCCCGCCTTGGCGTTTCCCTCGTTGTCATAGGCCACAACATGGGTGTCGGGGGTAAGCCCAAGATAGGAAAAGACCTCGGTCAGGCGGCCATCCGCCGGCAGCAAGCCCATGGCAGGCGGATTTGCGACGATGAGCGCCCGGTACGGCAGATTGACTGCGCCTGGAACGTGGTGCTGCACGTAGGCGCTTTCTTCGCTGACATCGACCACCAGCA